>CALKYK010000048.1 GCA_938003715.1 uncultured Gammaproteobacteria bacterium | reverse complement strand
AGCCGCTACGTGCCGCGGCTGATGGCATTGGTTGCGCTGGTCCGCGACCCGGCAGCGTACGGCCTGACGCTGCCGTCGCTCGTTTACGAACCGCAGTTCGCGGTAGCGGACATCGGCAGCCAGCTCGACCTGGCGCTCGCCGCCGAGCTTGCCGGTATCCCGCTCGACGAACTGTACGCGTGGAACCCGGGCTACAACCGCTGGGCCACCGACCCGACCGGGCCGCATCGACTGCTGCTTCCGGTCGACGTTATCGACCAGTTCAACGCGGCGCTCGCCGAAGTGCCCGACGACGAACGCCTGCGCTGGCAGCGGCACAAGGTGAAAAGCGGTGAGGCAATCTCACAGATTGCCGAGCGCTACCACACCACCGTCGCCGCGATTCGCAGCGCCAATAATTTACGCAACAACACGATCCGCGCCGGTTCCTGGTTGCTGATCCCGATGGCGACGAAGCCACTGGGCGCATACAGCCAGAGCGCCGACGCGCGACGCGAACGGACGCAAAACGTGGCGCGTGCCGGCAATCGCGTTGAGCACGTGGTTGCATCCGGCGAAAGCTTCTGGACTATCAGTCGTCGCTACGGCGTAGACATGAATCGCCTCGCGTCGTGGAACGGCATGGCGCCGCGCGACACGCTGTCGATCGGGCAGAAGCTCGTCGTCTGGACCGACCAGGCACCGCCGACGAACCCGATGGCGGCCACCGGTACGACGCGCAAGCTCAACTACACCGTGCGCCGCGGCGATTCGCTGTACCTCATCGCGAGCCGGTTTCGCGTGACGATCGCGCAGCTCGTGCGCTGGAACAACATCGACAAGGACAAGATCCTGCGCCCCGGCCAGAAGCTGACGATGTACGTCGACGTCACGGCCCAGTCGAGCTGAACAAAATAACGCTCCCGTCATTGCGAGGAGCGCACAGCGCGACGCGGCAATCCATTTGATTCCGGCCCACGTGCGTAGATTGCTTCGCTGCGCTCGCAACGACCATAATGTAGGCAGCACCCGCGCCGGCGGGCGACCGTAACGACAACAACAAGGAAACCGCATGGGATTCATGGCCGGAAAACGCGCGCTGATCGTTGGCGTCGCCAGCGACCGCTCCATTGCCACCGGCATCGCCGAGGCGTTTGCCCGCGAAGGCGCCGAGCTCGCGTTCACCTACCAGAACGAGAAGCTCCGCGGCCGCGTGCAGAAGCTCGCCGAAAAGCTCGGCCAGAGTACCGAACTCCTGTATCCCTGCGACGTCGGCAGCGACGAGGAAATCGACGCCGTGTTCGCGGCGCTCGGCAAGCACTGGGACGGCCTGGACGTACTCGTGCACTCCGTGGGCTTCGCGCCGCGCGACCAGCTCGCGGGAACCTACGTCGAGTCGGTGACGCGCGAGGGCTTCAAGATCGCGCACGACATCTCCAGCTACAGCCTGGCCGCGCTGGCAAAAGCTGCGCTGCCGATGATGGAGGGCCGGAACAGCGCCATCCTGACGCTGACCTACCACGGCTCGACCAAGGTCGTGCCGAACTACAACGTGATGGGACTGGCGAAAGCGAGCCTCGAGGCGAACACGCGATTCCTCGCGTCCGACCTCGGCCCGAAAGGCATACGAGTGAACGCGATCTCCGCCGGTGCGATCAAGACGCTGGCGGCCGCAGGTATTTCCGGATTTCGCAAGATGCTTGCGGAATTCGACAAGGTTGCACCGCTACGGCGCTGCGTCACGATCGACGACGTCGGCAACGCGGCGGCATTCCTGTGTTCCGATCTCGCCAGCGGCATAACCGGCGAAATCCTCTACGTCGACGGCGGTTTCAACATCGTCGGCATGCACCTGGAAGACGACTAGCCGACTGCCCGGTTTTCCGTCCCCCCGGCATTTTCCTCGATGCGGCGGTCGATGAACTCGACGAAATCGTGGGCATACATGCCGCGGCCGACCTTGCGCCACCAGGCTCGGAACCCGGCACCGTGGGTCCAGAAGTCGATGATGGCGAGCGGCTCCTTCCAGTCATCCGTGCTCAATGTGCCGCTCCGATGCTGGAAGTATGCTGCTGAAAAATACCAGCAGCCTTTGAAGGCCATATTGGAAAACCGGTAGTACTCGGCTTCGCTGAGGCTGTCGAGACTCTTGCGGCCACGCATCCACAGGTCGTTGAGCTCGGGTGATTCGATCAGCATCGACATGTAGTTGTCGAGCATGTTCATCGAGCGCAGCTTTGCATCCACGGCTGCCGCCCGATTTGCACCGCGCATCTGTTTCGCCAGGTACAGGAGAGATGCAATGACGCCGAGCGCGCCGAGCAGCTCGGCGATTGCGCCAACGGCGTCCCAGTTCACGTCGGCTGTCGCACCGCCTCGCCGCCTTCCAGGCCGACGTTCGTTTTCTCGCCATCGAGACGCGCAACGATGACGGCGCAGCAGGCGTCACCGAAGATGTTCACCGCCGTGCGCGCCATGTCGAGAATGCGGTCGAACACCAGCAGCACACCGATCGCCTCCACCGGCAGACCGACCGCGCCGAGAATGATCGCAATTGCGACCAGTGATGCCGACGGCACGCCAGCCACGCCGACTGAGGTCAGCAGTGCGATGAACACGATCGAAAACTGCACGCCAAACGTCAGGTCGAGCCCATAGGCCTGCGCCAGGAACATTGCCGCCGCGCATTCGTAAAGCGCGGTGCCGTTCATGTTGACGGTGGCGCCGAGCGGCAGCACGAAACTCGAAATCTTGTTCGACACGCCGACGTTTTCCTCGACGCGCTCCATCGTGATCGGCAGGGTGGCGGACGACGACGAGGTCGAGAACGCGGTCAGCATCGCCGGCGCCATCGCCGGGAACATCTTGTACGCCTTGACCTTGCCGACGAAGCGGAGGAACAGCGGCAGCACGACCGTGATGTGCAGCAGGAGCGCGACCAGCACCGTAATTGCAAACACCGCGAGCGGTCTCACGGCCTCGAAGCCCGCCTCCGCCACCACCTTCGCGACCAGGCCGAACACGCCGATTGGCGCGAACTTCATGATCCACTCCGTCATCTTCATCATGACGTGGAACACGCTGTCCCAGAACTTGAACAGCGTGTCGGCATATTCGTGCGTCAGGTGCGTCATGAAGTAGCCGAACAGGAGCGCGAAGAAAATGACGGCCAGCATCTCCTGGTTGGCCGCGGCTTCGATGATGTTTTCCGGCACCATGCTGTGAAAGACTTTCGCCACGTCGCCCGGGCCGCGGCCTTCGGCGAGTTCGACCAGCTGATCGGCGGACGAATCGAGCGCCAGCATGTCACCCACCGGTTCCCCATCCTGGTAACACGGCCCCACGATATTGACGAGGACAAGTCCGAGAAGGATTGCCGCCATCGTCGTCGTGGCATAGAAAAGCAGCGTGCGGCCGCCGAGCTTGCCGAGGTTACCGCCGGATCCGATCCCTGCCACGCCGATGATGATCGACGAAAAGATCAGCGGCACGATGATCATCTTCAGCGCATTCAGGAACAGCGAGCCGATGTAATCGAAGAAACCGATGAGGCTGATGCCGAGAAACGAGGGATCTTCCACGCCCGATGCGATCGTAGCGTTGACGTACCAGCCGGCAAATCCGGCCAGGATGATGGCAATCAGGATCTGCCAGTGAAGTTCCAGTTTCCGCATCTGTCGCCCCCGACGGAGTTCTTGTTATGTCGCCGCCCAGGCCCCGGCGCGATCGGGCGACGCGAATTTTTCCTTCCAGCCTGCGATGTTACGTCGGTCGCGGCTAAAAATCCTGCTCTTCGAATGCGCTCTCGTTGATCTCGATGTCGGCGTTGCGCTTGAGCTCGTTGACGAACGCATTGAAATCGGCGAGCCCGGCATTGTTCTGCAGGCTTTCCTTGCGCGCATCGCGTTCCGCCAGCGGAATCGACTCGGGCCGACCCGGCACCACGGCGTTCAAGCTGAAGACTGCATAGTCGCCTTCCGACGTAACCACGCTGCCGAGCCTCGCTTTGCCCGGCGAGGGTTTCTTGGTTCGGAATATCGAATCGAGCAGTACCGGGTCGAGCTCTTCGTCCACCCGCGTTACGGTGAGCGACGGCGTATAGTTCGCCTCGAGCTGGAACGCCATCTCCTCGAAGTCACGGCCCTCCTGCAGCGCTTCGCTCAGGCGTCTCGACCGGTCCTCGACGATGTTGATCGCCCGTTCCGTTTGCAGTGCGAAGACGATGTCCTCTTTCACTTCCTCGAGTGGCTTTCTCGATTCCTCGTGGTAGTCGGTGACCTTGACGACGATCGCGCGATTCGCATCGATGTCGACGACGTCACTGATCTGGCGATCCGTCAGGACGATCGGGTCGAACACGGTATCGATGACGGCCTGGTTGCTGCCGAACGGCTCGCCGCCGCTGCGCGTGAAGCCCGTCGCCGACTGTACCTCGAGCCCCGTGCTTTCGGCCAGGTCCTGCAGTTCGCCGGCGTCGAACAGCATGTCGACAATTTGCCGCTCGAGGTCGCGGGCGCGATCGTCGACGCGCTGCGCACGCAGCTCCGAAAGCAGCTCGCCACGCACCTGGTCGATCGGCAGCGGTCCACCGGGGACCACTTCGTCGAGCTTGACGACGTGAAAACCGAAGTCGGTGCGCACGGGACCGCGGATCTGGCCGGGATCCAGCGCGAATATCGCATCTCCCAGTGCGCCGGGCATTTGCGACTGCAGCACCGTGCCGAGGTCGCCACCCTGCGGCGCCGTGCCGCCGTCCTTCGAATACTGCCTCGCCAGGTCGGCGAACGGCTCGCCGGCCTGCGCGCGCGCCGTCAGTGCTGTCGCCTGCTCCTCGGCCGCCGCCTCGTCGTCGCCGAACGGGATCAGGATGTGCCTGGCGCGCCGGCTCTCGTCCTGGCGAAAGCGGTTGGACACGCTCTCGTAGTAGGCGGCGAGCTCCTCCTCGGATATCTCGATCGAGTCCGCAAGTGCGTCCCGGTCGATCTCGAGGTATTCGAAGTCGACCGACTCCGGCGACATGAAATCGTCCGGCCGGGCGTCGTAGTAGGCCTGCACGTCCTCGTCGCGGACGACGATCGTGTCGGCGAGACCGGCGATGTCGAACGTGGCGAGCGAGACGACCCGCTGCTCGGCGAACAGGTTCAGGTACCTGCGGTATTCGGACGGTGTGACGAACGCCGTTGCGCCGATGCCGCGCTGCAGCTGCGAGGTGCGGATATTGAACCGCTGCATGGCTTCGAACTGGCGCGCGTCCATCACGTTCTGGTCGAGCCAGGTGTAGTACAGCTCCTTCTTGAACACGCCGTTCTCCTGGAACTGCGGCGCACTCTGGATCATCTCGGCAATCATCTCGTCGCCGACGCGATATCCGCTGCCCGCGACGTGGCGTTCGACCAGCGTTTCACGGATCAGGCGCTCGAGCGCGTTCTCCTTGATCAGCCGCCGCGTCTGCGCCGGCAGGCTGCCATAGTCGGACAGGTTGAGGAGCTGGTTCTGGTACGCGTTCTCGAGCTGGAACAGCGAGATCTCGGAGTCCTCGACCTTGGCCGCGTTGCCCGCGGTGAGGAAGTTGTAGTCGACGACACCGAAAAAGCCGAACGAAATGGCGATCAGCGCCAGGACGACGATGGCGAAGGGTCCCGCGGTGACGCGGTCACGAATTCTTTGCAACATAACGAATCAGATTCAGGTTCGGGCCACAGGCAGCTTGGACTGCCGGGCGGGCCACGGGTTCGTAAATACTCGCCGCTCGGGCGATTTTTGGTGGCTGGCGATGATACTTGAGAGCCGAAGCCAGGAAAAGCGAACGGCCCGACGCGGCAGTCGCCCGTCGGGGCGGGCTCCTACGGCTGTCCGCCTGGAAATCAAATTCCGTCGTTTTCGCTTCCAAATCGGCTGTCCTGCCGACTTGTCGAACACCGCTTCGCGGGTTCTCGTCCCGGCTGCAAAAAAGCCGGGCCCCCTCGCGGGGGCCCGGCGTTTTTTATGGCGGAGTGGACGGGATTGACTCGCGCCATCCATGGCGCTCGCCCTCCGGGCTCCCTCGCCTTCGCTCGGGCGTCCAAATCGGCCGTCCTGCCGATTTGTCGAACACCGCTTCGCGGGTTCTCGTCCCGGCTGCAAAAAAGCCGGGCCCCC
>CALKYK010000047.1 GCA_938003715.1 uncultured Gammaproteobacteria bacterium | reverse complement strand
TCTATTCCCAGCGGATTGCGATGGCCGAGCGACCAGATTTCGCCGTACACACCGACGTCGTCGACGAAGGCATCCTGCTCGATGTAGTTGACGAACGGATTGTCTTCAGGAATCGACCCGTCCTCGTGAAGGCGCAGCATCTTGCCGATATTCGACTGCATGTCCTGGGCCGGCGTGAACTTCTGCCGGTCGCCGGACGATATCCACAGGTAGCCGTCACCGTCGAAACGCAGCCGATGACCGTAGTGGCCGTAACCGAACTGCTTTGGATACTGCCGCCAGATGACCTCGACGTCCGTGAGTTCGCCCCGGTTGCCGTTGATGTTCAGCACTGCGCGCGCGACCGCCGCGCCGCGCGTGTCGTCAAGGCCAGATTCGGCGTAGCTCAAGTAAATGATGTTGTTGTCTTCGTAATCGGGATGTAGGATCACGTCGCCGAGACCGCCCTGCCCGTAGTACGCGACGTCGGGCACACCGAGCACCGGCCGCGATTTTTCCCCGTTCTGCGTAACGATCAGCAGGCTGCCGGGTTTCTCCGTGACCAGCATGCGCCCATCGGGCAGGAACGCAAGCGACCACGGTTCATTGAACGAGGTGATCGGCCGCACGTCGAACGGCAGGTCGCTCTGCGCATCCGCGCAGGCGACCGTGGTCAGTGTCAGGATCGTCGTTATCAGTTGTTTGTTCATTATTCGCTCTCGTCGCTTGTCGAATCCGCGGGCATTTTTGCAGTTGGAAGATTAACACCGTGCCAGCAGCGCCGCGAATACGCCTGCCGGACTGCGACCCCGTAGCCTTTCGCCCCGCCTCCCGGGCCGCCCGTGTCGATCCGCTCTATGTGACCCGCTCTCGCTCCGCTAAGTTCAGGCTGGCTGGTGCGAATCGGGCATCCGGTTTCAAGTGTCGACGCCGATCGACTAACATGACGATGAGCCGGTTCCGACACCGCCAGGGGAGATTCATCGATGCGCTGTTCAATGTTGTTCATTCTTTTTCTTGTACCGCCCGTCGCGCTGGCCGACTTCGAGATGCGCTTCAGTGACGGTTCCGTGGGCGCCGTCGGCGACGGAAACGTGCGCTTCGGTGACGAAAACGAATACCTGATTGCGCTAGCCGGCGAAGACAGCGTAATCGTCGTATCCAACAGGGAACGCACCTGGATGCGACTGAACCCGGGCGCGATGGACGCGGTGCAGGCACAGATGGAGGCACAGATGCAACAGATGCTCGCCGCGATGCCTCCCGAGCAGCGAGCCATGGTCGAACAGCAGATGGGGCAGATGATGCCGCAGTTAGGTGCGCAGGATCGGGCGCCGTCGACGGTGACGATGACGGGCAGCGATAGGTCGGTCGCAGGATACGATTGCAGCGAAGCCGAAGTGCGCGACGGCAACGGCAGCATCGAGCAGATCGTGTGTATTGCGACGCCGGACGAACTCGGTGTCGATGATGACGATTTCGATACGCTCGCGTCCGCGATGCGCCGGATGGCCGATATTGCATCGATGACGCCCAGTGCGGATCCGCAAATGGATTTCGTGGAACTCGGCGGCATCCCGATCTCCACCCGCGAGTCCGCCTACGGCGCCAACTCGGAGCTCGTCAGTGTCGATACCGGCAGTGTTCCGTCGTCCCTGTTCGAGGTGCCGGACGGCTATCGCGAATTGTCAATGCAGGACATGATGCGGCAGTAACTCCGTCGCCAGTATTATGTAAAACCTTGACTCGTCGCGGCCTGCGCGACGCGTTCCACCGGCGCAGGAATTCCCTCTTGCGCCGCTGCAGGCTCGCATTTCCGCAATCTGCAACACACCTTGTCTATACTAGGGACGCTATCGCTTCGCGGCAGCCACCAACAAGCACCGACCCTACAAGAAAAAGAAAGGCGCCAGCATGAATCATTCCCGCCGTTCGTTGCGTTCGCGCACGATCACGACCATCCCGTTCCTCGCGCTGCTTCTCGGATCAGCCAACGCACTTTCGCAGGATCTCGTCATTACCGGCGTGGTCGACGGGCCGTTGACAGGAGGTCTGCCCAAGGCCATCGAGATCTGCGTGCTGAACAACGTCGCTGATCTCAGCGTGTACGGCGTCGGCTCGGCGAACAACGGCGGCGGCAGCGACGGCGAGGAATTCACGTTCCCTGCCGGGCCGGCCAGCGCCGGCACGTTCCTTTACGTCGCAACGGAAACGACGGGCTTCTCCGATTTCTTCGGTTTTGCACCGAGCTTCACGAGCGGTGCGGCAGCAATCAATGGCGATGATGCGATCGAACTCTTCATGTCAGGCAGCGTCGTCGACGTTTTCGGCGACATCAATACCGACGGCAGCGGCCAGCCGTGGGAGTACCTGGACGGCTGGGCGTACCGCAACAACGGCACCGGTCCTGACGGCAGCACGTTCACCATTGCGAACTGGGTATTCAGCGGACCGAACGCGCTCGACGGCGAAGTTTCGAACGGCACCGCGGCGACGCCGTTTCCGATTGGTTCGTATTCGTCTTGCTCACTGCCCGAGCCAGCCCCCGACGTGCTGCTTTCGGAGATCGTCGTCACTCCGACCGGCGGCGAATTCATCGAGATCTACAATCCGACCGCGGCCGCCATCGACCTGTCGGACGTTTACCTGACCGATGCAACTTTTGCCGGCGGCGGCGTCTTCTACTACAACATCGTCACCGGCGCGAATGCCGGCGGCGGCAACTTCGGCGACTTTCACGCGCGCTTCCCGGACGGCGCAACGATTGCCGCGGGCGAATTCCAGACCATCGCGCTGGCAGGTTCAACGGGCTTTGCCGCCCAATACGGTGCGATACCCACATACGAGCTTTACGAAGACGACGGCGCACCGGATGCGATTCCCGACATGCGCGACGCCCTGCCGGGCTCGATCAACAGCCAGGGCGGATTGTCGAACAGCGGCGAGGTCGTCATTCTCTATACATGGGACGGCGCATCCGACCTCGTCCAGGACATCGACTACGCGCTGTGGGGCGATGGCGCGGAAGCGGTCGACAAGACCGCGGTCGGCGTCGACGGTCCGGATGCCGACAGCGACCTTTCTTTCTACGCCGCTGATACCGCCGTCGGTGCCCAGGACGTCATCGCGCCCGGCTCGCATGCGTTCGGCGATTCGTTCCAGCGCAGCGACTTCGCGGAAGGCACGGAAACTCAAACCGGCGGCAATGGCATCTCGGGCAGCGACGAAACGTCGGAGAACCTGTCAGCCACGTGGACGCAGGCAGGGCCGACGCCGAATGCAGCACCGCCAGCACCCGCCGCGGACTGGGTCATCAATGAAATCCTCGCCGACCCGGCTTCGGGCGGCGCCGGCGATGCGAACGGCGATGGCGTGCGAGATTTCTCGGACGACGAGTTCGTCGAGCTCGTCAACGTCAGCGGCGCCGACGCGGACATCTCCGGCTGGACGCTCGCCGACGGCTTCACGGTACGGCACACGTTTCCGACCGGCACTGTCGTGCCCGACGGTTGTTCCATCGTCGTCTTCGGCGGCGGCATGCCGAACGGCGCTTTCGGCCTGAGCCAGGTGCAGACTGCATCAGGCGGCTCGCTCGGCCTCAACAACGGCGGCGACACGGTTACCTTGAACAACGGGACGAGCGACGTTGCCTCGACCAGCTACGGCAGCGAGGCCGGCAACAACCAGTCGGTAACCCTCGACCCGGACCTCACTGGTCCCGCGTTCGTGCAGCACAGCGTCGCCACCGCTTCGGGCGGCGCACTTTACTCGCCGGGCACCAGGATCGACGGCTCGCAGTTCCAGGGTTGCCCGTCGGTCTGGGCCATCAACGAAATCCATGCGGACCCGGCGTCGGGCAATGCCGGTGATGCAAACGGCGACGGCGTGCGCAACTTTTCCGACGACGAGTTCGTCGAGATCGTCAATCGCTCCGGCGAAGACGTCGATATTTCCGGATGGACACTGGCCGACGGCTTTACCGTACGGCACACGTTCCCGGCAGGTTCGATCGTTTTCGACGGCTGCTCGGTCGTTGTCTTCGGTGGTGGCGCGCCTTCCGGCGCGTTTGGCAACAGCCTGGTCCAGATCGCATCGGGCGGCTCGCTTGGGCTGAACAACGGCGGCGATACCCTTACGCTGAACGACGGTGCGAGTGACGTTTCCGTTGCCACCTACGGCGGAGAGGCCGGTGCGAACCAGTCGGTAACGCTGGACCCGGACGTCACCGGGCTGCCGCCGCGCGTACAGCACACAATCGCCGTCGGTTCGGGCGGCGCACTGTTTTCGCCCGGAACGAAAATCGACGGCACGCAGTTCGACGGCTGCCCGATCAATGCGCAGGTATCCGAGGTGCAGGGCGCCGGTGAGTCCAGCCCGCTGGAGGGGACACGCGTCATTGTTACGGGCGTTGTGACCGCGGTCGGCCCTGACGGTTTCTTCATCCAGACTGAAGGGGACGGCGACCCGAACACGTCCGACGGTATCTTCGTCTTTACCGGTACCGCACCGACGGTGTCGGTTGGTGACGAGGTCGAGGTCAACGGCGTCGTCGACGAGTTCTTCGGTCTCACCGAAATCACCGGCTCGCCGATCGTGACCGTGCTCGGTGCCGGCGTGCTGCCGACCCCGGTCGTATTCGATGCGAACGTGCCCTCGCCCGACCCGGCCGCACCGAGCTGCGCGATCGAGTACGAATGCTACGAAGGCATGCTGGTCGAAATCCCGGCCGGCATCGTGGCCGCGTCGAACCAGGAATTCGGTAGCGATCCGTTCGCGGAGGTGCACGTTACCGCTGGCCCGAATCGTCCGTTCCGTGAACCGGGCATCGAGTTCCCCGGCCTGCCCGGCATGCCCACGATCCCGGTCTGGGACGGCAACCCGGAAGTATTTGAACTGGATCCGGACAAGCTCGGCCTGCCGAACCTGAACATTCCCGCCGGCTCGACGTTCAGCGCGACGGGCGTGATCGGCTTCGAGTTCAATCACTACGAGTTCTGGCCGAGCGAGTTGACGGTGAACAATGCGCCGATACCCGTTCCGGT
Source organism: uncultured Gammaproteobacteria bacterium (assembly GCA_938003715.1). Classification (GTDB taxonomy): domain Bacteria; phylum Pseudomonadota; class Gammaproteobacteria; order Steroidobacterales; family Woeseiaceae; genus SZUA-117. The sequence goes on along the minus strand of CALKYK010000047.1, from coordinate 6,627 downwards.
CCGCCCGCAGACGAAAGACGAAGCCACGGTCGGATCGCTGAACCTGTTCCGCCTGTTCGACGATGTCGACGATGCGCCGACAGTCAACGCCACCGGCGAAATCCGCGACGACGCGGTCGTGTCGGCGGACGAGTATGCGCGCCGCCTCGCGAAGTCGGCCAGCTACATCGTCGACGTGATGCGCTCTCCCGACATACTCGCCGTGCAGGAAGTCGAAAAGCTCGGCGTGCTCGAGGATCTTGCGGTTGCGATCAGCATGCTCGATCCGTCCGTCAGCTACGACGCGATCCTGGTGGAAGGCAACGACGTCGGCACGATCGACGTGGGTTTCCTGGTCAAGTCTTTTGTCAAGATCAAGAGTGTCGATCAGCTCGGCGCCAACGAGCTGTTCACGTTCGACGACCCAGTGTCACCGCTGCACGACCGGCCGCCGCTCCTTATCGATGCAATTCTCGATGACGACCTTCGCGTCAAGGTCATGGTGCTGCACATGCGTTCACTGGGCGGCATCGAGACCGAGCGCGTACAGCGCAAGCGGCTCGAACAGGCGATTTCGGTTGCGCGGATGATTGAGAGCCGGCAGGCGAAGAAGAACGTGAAGCTGGTCGTGATCGGCGACTTCAACGCGTTCGAATTCACCGACGGTTACGTCGACGTGGCAGGCATCATTCAGGGCAGTTTCGATCCGTCGCAGAGCCTCGTCTGTTCGTTCGCGGCCTGCATCGATGTGCTGTCGCAGGACCTGACGAACCAGGTGCTGGATGTGGATCCCTCGGAGCGCTACTCGTTCATTTTCAGGGATACGTTCAATGCCGAAGGCTCGCGCGGCGACGCTCAAATCCTCGACCAGGCGATGACGAGCCGCAAGCTCTCGAAGTTCGTCACCGGCCTCGAGTTCGCGCGCGGCAACGCCGATGCTGCCGAGGAACTCGTCGAGGACGACGGCACGCTGGATGAGCTGTCGTTACGCGCCTCCGACCACGACGGCCTCGTCCTGTACCTGTGCAAGGACGACGACGACTGCGACGAGGACGATGATGACGATGAAGATGAGGACGACGACTGACATCCGCGATCACGGAATCGACGGTAGTTTGTGGATCGCCTCGTCGCTGTGCTCCTCGCGAAGACGGTTACGGCGATCTCCTCGCGACGACGAGCGGGGCGAGCCGCCCGCGTTGACAAAAACAGCCGTCATTGCGAGCCCCGAAGGGGCGACAAAATCGCCGGGAGCGATTTTGGACGCACGCAGTGCGCCCGAAGGGCCGGCGACAGGACGTCGCCGGTCAACCAATCCATACTTCGTCCCGGGTTGAGGTGCGGGTGAGCGGCTAGCTCACCCGCTCCGCAATTCCTCGCAACGTAGCGGCAAGATTTGCCCGCCGGTTGCGCGTGTTCGCATCGCCCGAGTCCGCATCCACGGCCCGCGCAAGCCTCTGCAGCCGGTCGCCGAGTTCTGCGTCACTGCCGCCATTCTCGATCGTGCGCGATGCGCGATTCAGCGCGGTCGCGAGATCCGCCATCATCGAGTTGGACAATGCATCACTGCGCGCCAGCTGGTCGATGTACGCACGCGCCACGACCGGCTCGGCTGGCCAGGTGACGCGATACTGCGTTTGCGGATTGAACAGCTCGTCCTGGTCCGCGAGCTTTGCCGCCGCGATTTCGTTCGCGGTCAGGAACTCACTCGGCACCAGTTCGAACACGTCGATGCCGCGCACGATCTCGGTCGCGTAGATCTGCCCGTCGTACCAGTATGACGACCAGTAGCCGCCGAGAATCATGTCCTCCGCGTCGATCGGTCCGCGATCGAAATAGGCGATTTCAACCGGGTTCGACGAATCGGTGAAATCAACGATCGATACGCCGCCCTGGTACCAGGACTGGACGAATATGTCGCGCCCGGGCACCGGGATGATCGAGCCGTTATGCGCGACGCAGTTCTCCTGCTCCACCTGCGGCGCCGGCATCTTGTAATAGCTGCGAAACTCGAGCTTGCCGTCGACGATGTCGTAGATCGCGTCTGCGCCCCAGGTGAGCGGATCGAACGCGCGACAGCGCGGCCGCCCGCCGCCGCCCCACTCGTCGGTGAAAAGAACTTTCGTGCCGTCGTTGTTGAACGTCGCCGAATGCCAGTATGCGAAGCCCTTGTCGACGACGGCGTCGAGTCGCTGCGGATTGAGCGGATCGGTAATATCGAACAGGATACCGTTGCCCGAGCAGGCGCCGGCGGCAAGATTTTTCTCCGGGTACACGGTGATATCGTGGCACTGGTCGGTGACGTTCGTTTCCTGCGTCTCCTCGCCGTGGTCGCCGCCGCGCCACAGGCCGGCCAGTATGCCCTCCTCGGGATCGGCAAAAACGGCCGGGCTGTGCACGATGCGCGCCTGCGACGGATCGGCAAACGGAATCTCGATTACGTCGATGCGGAACAGCGCGGTACGCGTGTCGCCCGGCACCTCGCCGATGCAGCCCGGCAGTTCCTCTTCCTCGCGCACCCTCGACGTGCCCGAGTTGTAGACAATGATGCGTTCGTCGTCGGCGCTGACCACGGAATGCGTGTGCGAACCGCGGCAGGTCTGCACGGCGCCGACCTGCACCGGCCTCGTCAGATCGCTGATGTCGAAGATGCGAACGCCGCGAAAACGGTCGTTGCTCACGTCCTCGCTGACGCCTTCCAGTCCGCAGTCGAGACGGCCGCGTGTCTGCTCGACGGACATGATCAAAAGATGTCCAACTACGGAGACGTCACCCTGCCCGCCCGGACAGACGACCGAGCTGACCTGTCTCGGCATACCGTCGTTCTGCAAGCGATAAATATTGAAGCCGTGATAGCTGCCGGCGACCATCACGTTGTCGAAAAACGCCATGTCCGTGTTGGCGAAACTCAGGAGCGGCGAGCGATCGTACTCTTCTTCCTCTTCCTCCTCTTCTCCGTCGGCGACTTCCTCTTCGTCTTCCTGGAAACGCGTCGGCGGCAGTTCGCCCGGGTTCTTGGGGTCGTAGAAACCCGGCGGCTTCGGTAACGTCCCGGTCAGCTCGAGATTCATGATCGCCTGCCCGGCGTCGTTCAGCCCGGCGGACAGCCCCGCGCGGGGATCGTCCGACAGCGTGACCAGCAGCGCGTTCATGCGCTCGACTTCCGCCGCCTGGTCGTTTGTCACGTCAGTCGTGAATTCGAACAGGGTCGGGTCGTAGGCGGCGCCCGGCTGCTCGAGCAGCTCTTCGACCATTGTCACCGCGCCTTCGTGGTGGGTGATCATCAACTGCAGGAACATGCGGTCGAAGTCGGTGCCTTCCGCCGCCGCGAGTTCCTCCATCTGGCGCGATGTTGCCATGCCCGCCATGCGATGCGAGGTGTGCATTGCGTCGTGGTCGGACGGGTTCGGTACCGGCTCGCCACGCTGGCGCAGCCAGTCGCGCATGAATTCGATCTCGTCCTGCTGCGACACCCGGATGCGCCCGGCCACGTCCACGATTTCGGGGCGGTTGGTGCGGTCGGCAACCAGCTCGGCCATCTGCAGCGCCTGGTGGTGGTGCGGAATCATGTCCTGCATGAACTTGACGTCGTCCGGCGAGTAACTCGTGTCGGCGATCTCGATCGCCTCGTCGGCGGAGAGCTGCCGCGGTGCCTCCCCGGGCGCCCCCGGCTGGATGATCGGTGCCTCCTGGGCGCCGGTAGCGGCCGCGAGGACGAGCAGGCACACGCCGAGCGACGCGCGCAGAAACAGACGAAACAGGGAGTTATCGGTCTCGGTCATGGGGTCGGGTCCTTCGGAAGCGGTTTTTGTTAGAAGGGCGAGCCGCCCTTTTGTTGCCGCAATCTACCAGATTCGCGACCGCTCCACGCAGTGTTTTGGTGACTGGCGCTGCTCAGCCGATGAGCTTGTCGATCCGCAGCTGCCTGGCGATGGCCTCGGCCTCGTCGTGAATGACTTCGTCCATCGTTTCCTTGTCGAAGCAGGTCGACTGGATTGTCCAGACGCGCTCGCCGCTCGACACTTCGTACAGGTTGGTTACGACCACAACGGTGTGCGCAAGACGCACCGTGTCCGGCTCCTTGAGCTCTTCGTAGTCGTACAGGAAGTAATCCGCCGGGTCGCCGCCGCGGCACTCGGACTTTACATCGACGCGGCCTTCCCGCGTGTCTGCAGTCGTGTCGACGCTTGCGACGTGCGACACGAGGATTGCGTCCGATCCCGAACGGCGCGCCGCCGCGTCGATATCTTCCTGAAGCAATGTCGTGCCGGGCCCGGTTTCCGTGTGCGCCGGTACCGCACCCGCACCTTCGGCCCGCAGCTCCTCCGTCACCCGGTCTTCGAGGCGACGCCGCGTGTTACTGTCGCCGGCGATGACGACGACGAAGTACTGGTCGAAACGCCGCTTTCCGTCATTTGAAATTTCGTACAACTTGACGATTTCCGTCTGCGGCGCACAGGCTGCAACCAGCAGCGCAGCGGCGACGGTGCAGGAGCTAATGACGTACCGCATGGTTTCTGCCCAGAAACGGGATGGACATGGAATGCTACGTGCTTTCCGGTGACGGGCAATCGGTATTAACCGTAGCCACGATGCCTTGAGACCGTGCAGCCGCCACGAAGTACGCCAGCGCCTACTAAGATGTGAGGTAAAGGAGGATTGCGATGATCAGGTCGATAGCCGGATTTCTGTTACTTGTGATCGGATTGGTTGCCCCGGGCGCCGGTTCGACCGACGAAATGCTCCCTCGCCATGCGCAGAGCTCGGACCAGATGTCCGCGGCGGCGACGGCATTCGTCGCATCGTTGGACGAGGCACAGCGCGAGGTGGCGCTGCACGAGTTGAAGATCGACGAGCGGGCAACCTGGTCGAACCTGCCGATCATCATGGTGCGCCCGAGCGGTCTCCTGGTCGGTGACATGACCGACGGCCAGCGCGCGGCGCTGCACGACTTGCTTCGTGCCTCGATGTCGAGCCAAGGCTACGCCAAGATAGCCGCCATCATGCGCCTCGACGACGTGCTGCACGAAATCGAGTCGGCGCGCGTCGAAGCGGACCCTGATTTGCGCACGAACCCTCGCCGACGGGCGTTCGTGGAAACCCGCAGCTCCGGCAACTACGCAGTTGCGGTGTTCGGCGACCCGGCCAGCGGCGACTGGGGCTGGAAGATTGCTGGTCATCACGCGGCGGCAAATTTCACGGTGTCGGACGGCAGGGTCGCGTTCACGCCGACGTTTGTCGGCAGCAATCCGCTGACCGTTCAATCCGGTCGCTACGCGGGCTGGACCGCTCTGCCGCACGAAGGTCCTCGCGGCATCGAGCTGATGCAATCGCTGAGCAGTGCGCAAAAGCGAGCTGCACTGATCGACGACGAAGTCGCCGACGATATTTTCGAGGGGCCGGGCCGGCGCGCCAGCCTGTCGAAGTTCGAAGGGCTCAAGACGGACGAGCTGAGCGTCGCGCAGATGCGGCTGCTGCGTGCGCTGGTATCGGAATACGTCCGCAATGCCGACTACGATGCGGCCGAGGCGCAGCTCGCGGTCATCGACCGTCACGGCTGGGACGAACTGTGGTTCTCCTGGCGTGGCCCGGTCGATCCGGACGGTGCGTTCTATTACCGCGTCCACGGGCCGCGCTTGTTGATCGAGTACAACCGGCAAAACCCGAATCACGATCACTCGATTATTCGCGACCCGCAGAACGACTACGGCGAAGACTGGCTGGCGCATCACTACACCGAGCATCACCCGACGCTGTAGCAAATCCTCAAGCATTCATCAGCCCACCCTCGTGCCCGCGTGACACCGCGGGCGTACAACGGTAGGCACGCCGGCCTGCGACCTGCATCGGCCGGCGACGAAAAGAAAACCATTGCGAGGAGGGGAAGCGATGAATGCGAAACCAATCCTGTTCCTGTTTACAGTCCTGTTGTCCACGCACGCGCTGCCAGGCTGGGCTGACGATGAGCCGGACGTTGCCTCGATAGATTCGATCAACAACGGCCAGAGCTACGGTCAATGGGCCGCCGACTGGTGGCGATGGGCCTTCAGCGTGCCCGGCCCGACCAACCCGTTGCTGGATACGAGCGGGGCCGACTGCGGGCAACGCCAGACGGACAACGTGTGGTTTCTTGCCGGCTCGTTCGGCAGTGACCCGGTGGTGCGGGAATGCACCGTCCCTGCCGGCAAGGCCTTGTTCTTCCCTTTGATCAATTCGGCCTACGGCGCTTTCCTGGACGACGATCCGGCGACAACGACCGAGGAGTTCGTCCGTGAGGCATCGAAGTGCTTCGAGCCGGTAACCTCTCTGTCGCTCATCATCGACGGCCACGCGGTTTCCGATCTGTGGGAACTGTTTACCGGCGAAGGCGGGAGCCTGTCACCGGTCATCAGCGTCCAGATGCCGCCGAACGGTGTGCTGGAATTCCTGTTCGGTCTCGATGAAAGCATCGTCCGGGAACTCGTCCTGACCCCGTTCGCCGAGGAGGGTTACTACGTGTACCTGGAGCCGCTGCCGCCGGGCGAACACCTGGTGCAGTTTGCGGCCAACGGTTGCGCGCCGAACTTCTCGCAGAACGTAACCTACTATCTGACGATCACGGGCGACGACGACGGCGATGAAGATGACGAGGACGAACACGACAACGAC
>CALKYK010000046.1 GCA_938003715.1 uncultured Gammaproteobacteria bacterium | reverse complement strand
TGATCGCGTACGACGTGTCCTCGACGATTTCACCGTCGAGGTCCACCTTGACCAGGCTGCTCGCCGTCATTTCCTCGAACAGGAGCCCGTACGCATTGATCAGGAAATGTTCCTTCGGCCCGGGAACGCGCGCCGATATGTGCGTGAAGATCAGGTCGTCCCAGCCGAACATCGCGATCAGCCGGTAGCAGGCCGCCAGGTTCACGCGCAGCTGCCATTCCTCGTCGGAGACATGGCGCTTGACGGACAGGTTTTTTTCCGCGGTGCTCATCGGGCCCTCCTCTCGCTGCGGCCGATTATACGCTGCGCCGCCGGGCCGGTTTCAGGTGAAACGTATTTTTCCGCATAAAGCGGTGCTTATGCCTTTTTCGTTGCAACGATTGCCGGCGTCACCGCATCAAAGGTTCAGAGGCTGCAGACAAGAGGGCGCAGCCGGACAGGGTCTTCTGCGCAGGGTGATGCCCTGCCAGGGTGGCAAACGAAACAACTGAATCTCCCAAAGGTTTTGTTTCGTGACTTTAAACGGTGGCTTCGGCCACCGTTTTTTTATACCGCCCAGCTGCGGGCGTGGATATGGCTGATCTTGTCGCCCTGGGTGAGGCGGTAGAAACGGCGCAATTCGCTGAGCAGGGCGTGGCTGTCGCGCTCGAAGCGGTCGCGCAGTCCGTGGCAGAACCGCGCCGCGTAGCGGTTCGCGACCGAGTAGCGCTCGCGCTGGTCCTCGTCGAGTTCCGGGTGGAACCGGACCTCGTCGAAGAGCCAGCCGTGCAGCCGGTCGGCGAGCGTGCCATCGTCCTGACCGATCGCCATGAACAGCGTGCTGACGAACTTGTCGACCTCGCCCTGCATTTCGAGTTCGAGCAGTGAAACCTGGCGATTCTTCTGCGCGTTCCACGCCAGGTAATTGAAGTGGCTGATGCCCTCGAGCACGGTCCAGAGGTCTTTCAGCAGGCGCGCGTCGAGGCTTTGCAGCGGATTTGCCGCGTCGATGCGGCGCACGATGTCGTCGTCGAGAAAGACGCTCAGCGCGAGCCCTTCCTCGTCCTCCTGGACCAGTACGGTCTCTTCGCTATCCGCGAGCATCGAGTCGGCGCCGAGCATCCGCGCCAGCGCCGGGTCCGTAATCAGGAAGTCGCTGACATCGTAGCCGGGATCGGCGCGATAGATGCTGGCGATGTGCTCCTGGAGTTCGCTGAGCATCAGTGGCTGTTGCGGCTGACCGCGTTCGGCATTGGTTCGACGCCGTGCTGCTTGAGCAGGCCGGCGGCGCGTTTGCTGCCGGTCTTGAGCCAGATTTCGTAGGCGCGCAGCAGGTCAGTGTCGGAAGACTGCCGTGCGCTGTCACGCACTTCGTTCAACACGTCGACCATGAGCTGGAATTTGTGCGCGAGTTCGAGGTACACGTCCGCGAGTGCACGGCCGCGTGCGGTACCGCGAATTTCGTCGGACAACGAACCGTACGCGGTTCCACCCATGTAAACGTAGTAGTCCACGTCGACCGGCCGGTAGGCCAGCGCATCGGCGAAAAACCCGGCGATGAACAGTGCGACGTCGCCGATGCGCTGCAGCGAAAACGTGCGTTCGCTCGGCGTCGCGGCTTCGGCCGCGTCGGCCAGCATCAGCGCAAGCGGTTTCAGGCCGTAGCACTCGCCGTGATCCTCGTAGAGATCTTCCGAGCGAGAGAAAAGCGTCAGGAGATTGACGACGTAGTGAGTCGCATGTGGATCCATGCACACACCCTGGCTGTCCATCGCTGCATCGATCGACTGCCTGAAATAGTCGCGAAGATCCGGAACCGGAACGACACGACCGCTTGCCCAAGCATCGGCCATACCTGTCTCCTGCAAGCAAAAGACGATCTATCTATATAATATTTAGAGTTATTTCAGCGTGACAAGGTTCACGTTCGGCTGCGGAATAAGTAAACTCTGTCGGCTCTTTGCTACACTCACCGCGCCCGGACCGGTTCCGACAATAATAAGGAGAGCGGAATGGACTTGAGCCACACGCTCACCGATATCAACTGGATCGCTGTCGTCGTCGCCACGGTTGCCGCATTTGCACTCGGCGGCCTCTGGTATTCGAAAGCCTTGTTCGGCGACATCTGGATGCAGGAAGTCGGCCTCACCGAGGAAGCCGTCAACAATGCCAACATGCCGATGACGTTTGGCGGCACCTTCGTGCTGCAGCTCATCGCGACAATCGCGCTCGCCGCGTTCCTCGGTGCGGACAGCACCTGGCTCACCGGGCTCGAAACCGGTATCACGGTCGGCCTGGTCTGGGTGGCAACGGCGTACGGCGTGACCTACCTGTTCGAACAGCGACCCCTGCGCCTGTTTCTGATCAATGCGGGCTACTACGTCGTGCTGTATGCCATTGTCGGCACGGTACTCGGCGCCTGGCGCTGAGCGCCCGGCCCTTCACCACATGGCTTTCAGTTCACTGCCGACGTCAATGCGCTTGTCGCTCTGCGGGCGAAGCGTACTCTGTTGCTCGCTGCGACCGAAGAACTCGGTCGCCATCGTCGCCATCAGCCGGTCCGAGACGAAGCGACTGCGCGCGCCGTAGACGTGCCGGTCGCCGTCGCGTCGCTGCTGCGTAACGTGAAAACGCAGCGGCGCGAGCAGGCACAGCGACTGCCGCGCACGCGTCATCGCGACGTACAGCAGACGGCGTTCCTCTTCGACGAGCTCGGGCCGCCCGGTGGAGAACTCGGAAGGGAAGCTGCCGTCCGATACGTTCAGGACGAACACCGATTTCCACTCCTGTCCCTTGGCCGAATGCACGGTCGAAAGGACGAGATAGTCCTCGTCCAGCAGCGGATCGCCGGCCAGGTCGCCGGCGGCTGACGGCGGGTCGAGCGTCAACTCGGTCAGGAAGCGCTCGCGGGTCGGGTAGCGGGCAGCGATCTGCTCGAGCTGCTCGAGGTCGGCAAGACGTGTTTCGACGCCGTCGTAGATGCGTTCGAGATGCGGCTGGTACCAGCGGCGCACGGCGCCGACCTGGCCCGACCAGGACGGATCTTCCGCGGTCCGCGACTGCAGTGTCGACAGCAGCGCGACGAACGGCTGCCAGTCCTCGCGCGCCGCGGCGGGCGGGCGGAAACGCGTCAACGCGGTAAACGCATAGTCGCCCGCCATCAGGCACTCGAAGCAGCGCGCCGCGAGCGCCGGCCCCATGCCAGGCAGCAGTTTGAGCACACGGAACGCGCTGACCTGGTTGCGCGGGTTGTCGCCCCATTTGAGGATCGAAAGCATGTCCTTGACGTGCGCGGCCTCGAGAAACTTCAGGCCACCGTATTTGACGTACGGAATGTTGCGCCGCACGAGTTCCAGCTCGAGGCGGTCGCTCATGTGTGAGCCGCGGAACAGCACCGCCTGATCCTTCAGTGCCTGGCCGCACTCGCGATTTTCCAGCACCGCGGTCACGACGAACTCGGCCTCGGCGTCGCCGTCCTCCACCGTCACGTAGCGCGGCGGCCCGCCGCCCCTGTCATCGGAAAACAGGTCCTTGCGGTACTGGCGCTCGCTTTCGGCAATCAGGCAGTTTGCGGTATCGAGAATCGGCTGCGT
>CALKYK010000045.1 GCA_938003715.1 uncultured Gammaproteobacteria bacterium | reverse complement strand
CGGCGTCGAGGGGGAAATCCAGCGCGCCGTGAACAACCTCGTGCTCGACCGGCTGATGCAGCTCGCGATGAACGACGGCGCCGACGCGCAGGTGCGCGCGCTCGCGCTCGCCGCCGTCGACGCGATCGAACAGTGGCTCGCGTCCCGCGTTGCCGCAGAGCGCGACGCGTCCTGGCGCGCGCACTACGCGTTCGCCCGGCATCGCATCCAGCGTATGCGCGACGATCCCGCGAGCGTAGAACAGCTTGCGCCCGTGACGGTCCCGCCCGGCGAGCCGATCGGCAGCACCGGCCCCGAACGGATGCCGAGATAGATGTTCGGCCTGCCGTTCGACTGTGTAGTTCGGTTGGGCCGAGTAGAAGAAGAACCCGACCGGGACGGTGACCCGTGAACACGACCGTCATCGTCTTCCTGGTGCTGTACTACGTGGTCGTGCTCGGCATCGGCTACTGGGCACTGCAGCGCGGCGGCGGGCGCGACCTCGAAAGTTTCCTGCTCGGCGGGCGGAGGGTCGGTCCGATCGCGACCGCGCTGACGATGCAGAGCACGTCGATGAGCGGCTTCATGTTCCTGGGCGCCGGTGCGCTCGGCTTCAGCCAGGGCTACTGGGCGCTGTGGTACGCGGCCGGTGACATCGGCGGCGGCGTACTCAACCTGTCGGTAATCGGCCGGCGCATGCGCAAGTTCTCGCAGGCGATGAGCGCGCTGACTTCGATCGAGTACCTGGAAAAGCGCTACCCGTCTCCGGCGGTGCGCCTCTTCGCCGGCGTACTGACCGTGTTCCTGCTCGGCTGCTACGTGCTCGCCCAGCTCATTGCCGGCGGCAAGGGCATGGCACTGGTGACCGGCATGGACTACCCGCTCGCGCTCGCGATCGCGGTCGGCATCATCCTCGTTTACACGTTCATGGGCGGCTATCTCGCGGTCGCCTACACGGACCTGTTCCAGAGCATCGTGATGCTGACCGGCATGCTGTGGATCGTGTTCGCGGCGATGGGCGAGCTCGGCGGCTTCACGGCGGTCAACGAATCGCTGCGCGACGTCGACGCGACGCTGCTGTCGGTCTGGGGCCGCGACCTCGGCTTCGAGGGGCAGTGGGGCGTCGTGGCCGGCGCAATCCTCGTGTTTTCGGTCGGCTACATGGGCTGGCCGCACGTCGTGACCCGGCACATGGCGATGACCCGGCCGGCGACCGCACGCCGCGCGGGCTTCTGGGCCACCGCGTGGAACCTGTTCTTCGTGCCGGCGCCGTACCTCGTCGGCATCATGGCGATCCTGCTCCTGCCGAACCTCGGCGACCCCGAGATGGCGATTTTCGAGACGGCCGGCCTGCTGCTGCCGGCGGCGGTTACCGGGCTGGTCATGGCCGCGATCATGGCGGCGATCATGTCGACGGCCGATTCGCTGCTATTGCAGACCGGTTCGATCGCGTCGCGCGATCTCTACGAGCGCTTCATCAATCCCGACGCGTCGGAGCGACAGATGGTCGCAGTGTCGCGTGGCCTGATCGTCGTCATCGCGGTCGCCGGCTACGTGGTCGCGCTGGTCGAGCCGCCGACCGTGTTCGACATCGTGATCTTCGCCACCTCGGTGCTCGGCAGCGCGTTCCTGCCGTCCTACGTGTGCGCGGTCTGGTGGAAGAAAGCGAACACGCCCGGCGCGCTGTCGTCGATGGTCGTAGGCGCGAGCGTTGCGTTTCTCTGGGAATTCTTCGGCCTCGTCACGACGACCGAGCTGGCGCCGATGCTGACCGGCTCCGTCGCCTCGACGATCACGATGATCGTCGTCAGCCTGGCGACGCAGCGCATCGCGCCGGTGCCGCCGCATGTCGTTGCGACGATGGAGGTCGCAGCCCGCATCGGCCCGTTGCACGACGTGAGTGACCCGATGCTTTCGAACGAAGCGGCTGCGGTATCGGCAGCAATTGCAAGGGAGGAACGCAATGGCGACTGAGCGCGTCAACGTACTGCCCGCCGCGTACACAGCGACCGAGCTGCTCGGGCGCTTGCACCGGGCGTCCGGCGTGGCCGACATCACCAGCGAGCGGCTCGTGTACTACCCGTACTTCCGCTTCGCCGTCAAAGCAAAGCTGCCTGCGCTGTTCGGCGCAAAGGACGTTGCGCTCGAGGTGCTGGTCGACGCGATCAACGGTACCGGCTTTACGGCCGAAACGCTGGTGCCGGTGACGATGCCCGTGGATCGAGATGCGATCCTGGAATACCGGCATGTCGAAGATACTGCGCTGCGCATCGCGCAACGCACTGCAACGAACGCGCTGACGAAACGAGCACGCACGGTGGCCGGGTTCGACATGCAGCTCGATGCGCGCGGCATCGTTTACCGGCCATTTCTGATTCTTGACGCCGCGGGCACGGCGATGCTCGCGGATACCGTAACCGGTGCGCTGCACGCGCTCGAGATGCGCGCGGCGTAGCGACGGGAGAACCCCGATGCAGCGAATGATCGTTTGTTTGGCCGTCCTGATGTTTGTCGGTTGCGACGAACCCGCGTCTGACACGCCCGAACCGGTCGACACGATCCTTTACAACGCCAAGGTCGTGACCGTCGACCCGCAGCTTTCCTTCCAGAGCGCGATCGCGGTGCGCGGCGACCGTATCGTCGCGGTCGGCGACGCCTCGCTGCTGCAGCGCTACCAGCCGGCGCACCTCGTGAACCTGTCGGGACGGACGGTCGTACCGGGCTTCGTCGATTCGCACACGCACATCGGCGGTCGCGCGAGACGCCATATCGATCTCGCGGACACGCGCTCGATCGAGGAAATCAAGGCACTCGTCGTGGCGAAAGCGGACGAGCTCGGGGCCGGGGAATGGATCACCGGCTACGGCTGGTCCGAGGACTTCATGGCCGAGCTCCGGCGCCCGCTGCGCGCGGACCTCGACGCCGCGGCGCCCGGCAACCCGGTGCTGCTGACCCGCGCCGGCGGCCACAGCGCGGTCGCGAACAGCCTGGCGCTCGAACTCGCCGGCATCGATCTCGACACACCGCAGCCGGACGGCGGCGTCATCGAGGTCGGCGACGACGGCGAGCTGAACGGCGTCATTCGCGAACGGCAGGACCTGGTGTCGCGGCTGGTGCCGGAGGCGACCGACGAGGAACTCCGCGACAGCATGGTGGCGGAGCTGAAACGGCAACTGAGCCTCGGCATCACGAGCCTGACGCATGCGAACGCGACGATCGAACGCTATGCGGAATGGGAGCGTATCTATGCGCTGCACCCGGACGCGCTGCCGCGGGCGTCCGTGCAGGTGTTCTGGGAGGGGCCCGAGGACATGCGTGCGTTCGGCAAGAAGAGCGGCGACGGCGATGAGGCGCTGCGCGTCGGCCCGATCAAGGTGTTCGTCGACGGTGGCTTCACGGGCCCTGCGGCGTTCACGAAAGCGCCGTATCGCGGCGAGGCGGAGTATCGCGGCAAGCTGAACATGGAGCCTCAGGAACTCAGGCGAATCGTGCGCGAGGCGCACGCGGCAGGCTGGCAGCTCGGCATTCACGCGATCGGCGACGCGGCGATCGAGCTGACCGTCGACGAACTCGCGCTGGCGCTGGACGAGCTGCCGCGCGTCGATCACAGGCACTACCTGAATCACTTCACGGTGATGCCGTCGGCAGAAACGATGCAGAAGATGGCCGAGTACGGCATCGCGATCACACAGCAACCAAATTTCACGTACACGCTGGAAGGGCGATACGTGGATTACCTCGACGGCGAACGGCTGGAGCACAACAATCCGCTCAAGACGCCGATGCAGCATGGCATCCACGTCGCGATCTCGAGCGACATCCTGCCGATCGGGCCGATGGTCGGCATCTATGCCGCGGTCACGCGCAAGGGATTGTCCGGGCGCGTGTTCGCCGCGGACGAGGCACTGACCGTGATGGAAGCAATACGCGCGTACACGCTGTACGGCGCCTGGCTCTCCTTCGAGGAAGATCAGAAGGGCAGCATCGAACCCGGCAAGCTCGCGGATTTCGTGGTGCTGGACCGGGACATCCTGTCCATTGATTCCGCTCACATTATGGACGTCGAAGTCGAGCAGACCTGGCTCGGCGGTAAACTGGTTTACCAACGCCGATGACCACGCTTTCGCATATCACACGGCGCGACTTCCTGGGCGGCATGGCGCTCGGCGTCGCGGCCGGCAGCACGCTGACGCCGCTCGAACTCCTGGCGCGTGCGAACGGCGGCACGCCGTATCCGCCGGCGCTGACCGGCATGCGCGGCAGCCAGCCGGGTTCCTTCGAAGTGGCGCACGCGCTCGGCTGGCAAGGCGTGCGCTGGCCCCGGCCGGAAGCATTGACCGACGACGTCTACGACCTGGTCGTCGTCGGGGGTGGCCTTTCGGGACTCGCGGCGGCATACCTGTTCCGCCAGCGCGGCGATGCAAACGCACGCATCCTCGTCCTCGACAACCACGACGACTTCGGCGGTCACGCGAGGCGCAACGAGTTTGTCGTCGACGGCCAGCTGCTGATCTGCTACGGCGGCAGCCAGTCGATCGATACGCCGAAGAACTACTCGGTGGCCTCGAAAAAGCTGCTCGAGGATGTCGGCATCTTCACCGGGCGTTTCTACGATTACTTCGATCGCGGCTGGGAAGACAAACGAGGGCTGGGTCGTGGAACCTGGTTCAGCGCCGAGGAATACGGGCGCGACCTGACCCTGCCGGGCGTGCTCGGCACGTTCGGGCGCGGCGTCGACCGCAACGCAGAAAAAGTCATCGACCGCTATCCGCTCTCCGATGTCGGCAGGGCGGGGCTCAAGCGGCTGCTGACCGAGGCACGGGATTACCTGGCCGAGCGGTCGCGCGAGGAGAAGATCGCACTGATGCGGCGCACCAGCTACGCCGACTTCCTCGTGCAGCACGCCGGCGTGCCGAAAGAGGTCTCGGATCTGTTCCGTGACAGCATCCGCGGCTACTGGGGCGTCGGCTGGGATTCGCTCTCGGCGCTCGAAGGCTACCGGCTCGGCATGCCCGGCACGTATCACCTCGGAGTCGGCGAGCTCGTAGGCGAGCCGCCCGGCCGCGACGAGCCGTACATCTTCCACTTTCCGGACGGCAACGCCGGCATCGCGCGGGCACTGGTGCGCGAACTCGTATCCGGCGCGATCCCCGGCAGCACGATGGAAGATCTCGTGCTCGCGCGCGCGGACTACGACGCGCTCGACGACGAAGGCTCCAAAGCGCGCATCCGGCTGAACAGCACTGCGGTCGACGTGCGCCACGCGCAGGGCGGCAGTCACGTCGACGTCACCTACGTGCGCAACGGCGAGGCCGAGCGCGTGCGTGCGCGACACGCGATCCTCGCCTGCTACAACCGCATGGTCCCGCACCTGTGCCCGGAATTACCGGACGCGCAGCGCGCGGCAATCGAGGCGGCCGTCAAGGTACCGCTGGTCTACATCAGCGTGGCGGTGCGCAACTGGCACGCGTTCGCGAACCTTGGCTACTCCGACATCCAGGTGCCGAAGCCGCGGTTGATGCACTCCTTCGGGCTCGACTTTCCGGTGAGCATGGGCGGCTACGAGTTCACGCAGTCGCCGGACGAGCCGACCGTGATTCACGGCACATTCGTGCCGGCCTACCCGGACGAGGGGCTGACGTCGAAGGAACAGCACGTGCGCGGACGCCGCGAGCTGTACGAAACGAGTTTCGACGACGTCGAACGCGATATCGTCCGGCAGATGTCCGGGGCGCTCGCGCCCGGCGGTTTCGACGCCGAACGCGACATCGCGGCGATTACGGTCAACCGCTGGCCGCACGGCTATGCGTACGAGTACAACGAGCTCTTCGATCCGCCGCACTACAACCGCTATCACGGCCCGCACCTCGCGGGCGCCGCGCAGATGCGCCGCATCTCGATCGCGAACTCGGACGCCTCCGGCTACGCGTACGTCAACGGTGCATTCGACGCCGCCGATCGCGCGGTCGACGAGCAGCTCAAAGTTTCCTGAATGGAATACGACGGCGCGATCGTACTGATCCCGACCCTGGTCGTGTTCGTGCTCGCGATCCTGACCCACCGGCCGATCGAATCGCTGGTGACCGGCTCGATCGTCGGGCTGATCATGATTCACGGCACCGGTTTCGTCGGCGGATTCGCCGAAACCTCGCTGCGCGTGATGATGGACTACGACGTTGCGTGGGTGATCCTGGTCTGCGGCTTCATGGGCAGCCTGATCGCGATCCTGATCCGCACCGGCGCGACGTACTCGTTCACCGAGCGCATGACGCGGGTCGTCAAGTCGCAGGCGAGTGCGCTGATGGCGACCTGGGGTCTCGGCATCCTGATGTTCGTCGACGACTACCTGAACTCGCTGGCAGTCGGCTCGGCGATGCGCAGGCTGACGGACACCTACCGGATCTCGCGCGAGAAGCTCGCCTACGTCGTCGACTCCACCGCCGCGCCGATCAGCGTGATCATCCCGTTCTCGACCTGGGGCGTGTTTTTTGCGAGCCAGATCGAGGCGAACAACGTCGCGCCGCAGGGTGCCGGACTCGACTACTACATCGGCGCGATCCCGTACATGCTGTACGCCTGGGCGGCGGTGCTGCTGGTGCCGGTCGTGATCCTCGGCAAGGTGCCGAACCTGGGTCCGATGCGCAAAGCCGAGGAGCGTGCCGAGACGACCGGCGCGACGGTGCCGCCGGGCGCCGAACACATCGAGGAGGCGAACCGCTCGATCGAGCGGCGCCCCGACATCAAGCCGCGCATTGCGATGTTCATCGTGCCGATGACGCTGCTGGTCGGCGCAACCCTGTACTTCGACAAGGACTTCCTGGTCGGCATCTACATCACGCTCGGCGCGACCACGCTCTTCATTCTCATCACGCGCATGATGGGCATGCACGACACATTCAACACGATCATCGACGGCTTCAAGACGATGATCGAACCGCCCGGCGTACTCGTCGCCGCCTTCATCCTGAAGGACGTCAATGACGTGCTGGGGCTGGCCGAGTACGTCGTCGCGACGATGCAGCCGATCCTGACGGCGGAATCGCTGCCGGCGATCGTGTTCGCCTCGATGGGACTCGTATCGTTCATGACCGGCTCGAACTGGGGCGTGTTCGTCATCATCCTGCCGATCGTCACCGCGCTTGCGAATAATCTCGGCGCGGACATGACGCTGGTTATCGGCGCGACGCTGTCGGCATCGACGTTCGGCAGCCACGCCTGTTTCTACTCGGACGCCACGGTGCTGACAGCGCAGGCGTCCGGCTGCACGCCGATGCAGCACGCGCTGACGCAGATTCCCTACGCGCTGATCGCGGCGGGCGTCGCGGTCGCCGGCTATATCGTGCTCGGCTACTGGTAACCATCAAACCGGGGGAGATCCCATGAAAAAACTGATTGCTGTATTCCTCGTGCTGTTCGCCGCGGCGGCGGCCGTGTCGGACCAGCACGAAACTGTCGTCAAGCCGGCCAAGATCAGCAACTCGGACATGAGCGGCGCCATCTTCGAGCGGCCCGACATGATCGAAACGAAGCACGACAACGGCAACACGACGCTCGACGTCACGTCACTCCTGTCCAGCGACGGCAAGTTCGCATCGGGCATGTACCGGTCCGGCAAGGTTCGCGCCGAAATCGACGAGCCCTACGGCGTCGACGAATTCATGTATTTCATCGAGGGCGGCGTAACGCTGACCTCGTCGGACGGCAGCGTGCAGGTGATCGAGGCCGGCGATGCCGTCACGATTCCCAAGGAGTGGACCGGCGTCTGGGATACCGACGGATATACAAAAATCTGGGTTATTTACTCCCACGACGGCTCCGGGCTTTGACCTCGAATCCATCCAGCCGGCGCGTTACGACGTTAAAACTCGCCTCGAAATGCTCATGTACCCGACGTGTACACTCCGCTTTCGAGTCGAGTTTTGCCTTGTCTCGCGTACGCCTGGATGAATTCATAACTTTTGAATCTCGCTACTGAATCGCAAGGCTGAACGCATGAAATCTTTTTCACGCAGGAAATTCCTCGGCACCTCGGCGGCGTTGCCGCTCGGGCTGACGCTTTCGTCCGGTGCCCCGGCACAGGGCCGGCCGCCGACCGGCGACGCCAGCATGATTGTGACCGGCGCGCGGGTCCTGACGATGAATCCCGACCGCCCCGTCGTCGAGGCGATCGCGGTTCGCGGTGATCGGCTGCTCGCGGTCGGCACGAACGAGGAGATCCTTTCGTTCGCCTCCGCCAGCACGCGGCGCATCGACGGGCGCGGCCTGACGGTCACGCCGGGCTTCATCGACGCGCACAGCCACCCGCTGTTCGCGGAGGAGGCGGTCGGCGTCAACGTCAACCTGCCGCGCATCGACGACGTCAAGGACGCGCTGGCCGGGAAAGCGGCAGAGACCCCGCCCGGTCACTGGGTGCGCGGCGTCATGTACGACGACACGAAGTTCGAGGACGAGCGGCCGCTGAACCGCCTCGACATCGACGACGCGGTGCCCGATCACCCGGTCTACGTCGGTCACCGCGGCGGGCACACCGGCGTCGTCAACTCGAAAGCGTTCGAGATTGCCGGCGTGACGAACGACACGCCGGACCCGGACGGCGGGCGCTTCTTCCGCGAAAATGGCGAGCTGACCGGCAAGGTGGCGGAGCACGCACGCGACGTGTTTTTCGAGGTCGGCACCTGGCCGGTGATGGACCGCAAGGTGCGCCAGCAGTCGGCGACGATCTCCTCGCGCAACATGGCGGCGGCCGGGCTGACCTCGACGACCGATGCCTACGGCACGCTCGACGACCTGGTCGCCTACCAGGACGCGCGCGATGCGGGCGAACTGTATTTCCGGATGTCGTTCATGCCGGGCGGCAACAGCGAGGTGTACGAGGGACTGAAAGTCGCCGGCATTCGCTCCGGCTTCGGCGACGAAATGATCCGCATCGGTGCGGTGAAGTTCTCCGCCGACGGCTCGGCGTCCGAGCGCACGATGTACATGTCGACGCCGTTCGAAGGGACGGACGACCACGGCATCCTGACGATGACTCAGGAAGACATCGATGCGGCGGTCGACGACGCGGTTGCGCACGGCTTCCGTGTCGGCATCCATGCGAATGGCGACCTGACGATCGCGATGGTGCTGAACGCCTACGAGCGCGTGCTGCGCAACCACGACGGACCGAACCCGCGGCATCGCATCGAGCACTGCTCGCTGATCAACGACGACCTCCTGCGCCGCATCCGCGCGGCCGGCGTCGTGCCGACGCCGTTCTATACCTACGCGCACTACCACGGCAACAAGTGGGTCGACTACGGCGAAGAAAAGATGGAATCGATGTTTGCGCACCGGAGCTTCCTGGACGCCGGCATTCCGGTTGCGCCGGCGTCGGACTACACGCCGGGCCCGTACGAGCCGATGATGGCGATCCAGTCCATGGTCACGCGCAAGGACGTGCGAGGCCGCGTGTGGGGCCCGAGCCAGCGTATCTCCGTCACCGAGGCGATGCGCATCTGCACGGTGCACGGCGCGTACGCGTCGTTCGAGGAAGATATCAAGGGCACGCTCGATGCCGGAAAACTCGCCGACTTCGTGATCCTGGAGAAGGATCCGCACGACGTCGATCCGGACACGATCAAGGACATCCGTATCCTGCGCACCGTG
>CALKYK010000044.1 GCA_938003715.1 uncultured Gammaproteobacteria bacterium | reverse complement strand
CGAGCAGGTAGTCGTCGTTGCCGCGCAGCGCCGTGGTGCTCCTGAAGCGGCCGCTGCCGAGCATCGAGCGCAGTTCGGAACGCACTTCGGCATGCTGGCGAATCAGGCCGAGCTGCCATCTGCCGCCGTTGCGGTCATCTATGACGACCTTGGCCAGCGCGGCCACGCGTTCGTCGTCGCGGAAATCCTCGACGGCCGGCCGGGCCGCGGGCTGCGGCGCCGCGCCGCTGCGCAGGCTGCCGCCGAACAGGAATCCCGTCGCGCCGCTGCTGAATGCATACAGCCCATTGATATGCGCGCTTTCGTCGGCGCCGCGCCATATCGTCGACACGCTGCCGCCGGTGCCGGCGGCGCCTGCCAGGCGGGACGGGTCCGGCGTACGCGCGGCGACGACGCCGCCGATCGCCGCGCTGCCGAACAGGGCCGACGCCGGTCCGTGCAGGATTTCGATGCGGTCGATCAGCCCGGTGTTCAGCAGGTCCCTGGTCGCGTTCGAAAAACTGCCGATGTCGAACTGGTACGAGAGCGGCACGCCGTCGACCAGGATGGCGACCCGGTTGCCGCCGATGCCGCGAACGTTGACGCCCTCCGCGCCGAATCGCGTCCCGGCGCCCTCCGCGTCGATGCCCGGCGTAAAGCGCAGCACGTCGCTGATCGAGGTGGCGAGCACGGCGTCGATGTCGTCGCGATCGATGATCGTGACGTTGGCCGCAATTTCGGCCAGCGGCCGCTCCCACTTGTGCGCGACGACGACGATCTCTTCGATGCCGTCGCCGGCCCGGGACGCGTCGGTGGCCGACTGCGCCGGGACTTCGGCCGTGCACATGAGAGCGCCGAGCACCAGCAAACCGGGTGCCGCGAGACGAGGTCGAGCGATATGCAAGGTGTAGCCCCGAAACTACGTTCGATGCATCAATCCTTGCCAGTTGCCGATAGCGACGCCATACGTAGTGCCCGTAGCGGTCGCCGGGTTGCGCGTATGGAGCGTTTTGACGACACTCGCTGCCAGGCAAAGCGCATGTGGTATGCAATACTGAAATCGGCGCATGTCGGCACCGCGGTGCTGTCGATCAGCGGCTTCGTCCTGCGCGGCGCCTGGATGCTGTCGCGATCTTCACGGCTCGATGCAAGATTGACGCGAGTCCTGCCGCACGTCGTCGACACCGTGTTCCTGTTGTCGGGAATCGGCCTGGTATGGGTTCTTCGCCTGCCGGTCCTGTCGCAGCCGTGGCTGCTGACGAAATTCGCGGCGCTGGCTGCCTACATCGTGCTCGGCACGGTGGCGCTGAAACGCGGGCCGACAATGCGCATCCGGGCGACCGCATTTTTTTTCGCCGTCGCCACGTTCTTCTACATTGCCGGCGTGGCCTACGCGAAATCGACCGCGAGCTGGGCCGCCTTCATCTGACGCCCGCCGGCGGGGCCGGTCAGGCTTCGGGAACCAGACCGGTTGATATCGCCCGCTCCGCGTGCTGCAGCAGCAGGTCGGTATTCACCGGTTTGTTCAGCGTGATGCAGTTCTTCGCCGACTCGGCCTCGTCGATGAGCTTGGAGGTATCGCCGGTCACGATGAACGCCGGAATCTCGATGCCGAAATGCTTGCGCACCGCGCGCACCGCCTGCAATCCCGTCGATTCTTCCGCGAGGTGAAAATCGCTGATGATGAGATCCGGCGGATCGGTCATGCCGGGAAGCAGGGCATTCACCTCGCTGACCGACGCCGCGGTAGCCACATGGTAACCCTCCGCATCGAGCAGCATCGACCACGCCCGTGCGACGTTCAGGTCATCCTCGACAAGTATTATCGAGCCGGACACCTCGCCCACACTCCCGCTCGCTACCGCTTCGGTCCCGGGCTCGGCAATTTCCGATGCGCCGACGACCGGCACGCGTACCGAAAACGTCGAGCCGACGCCAGGTTCGGACTGCACGCGAAGCTCGTGCCCTAGCAGGTCTGCCAGCCGCCTGACGATCGCAAGCCCGAGGCCGAAGCCCTCTTTCTCGACGCCCGGCGTGCGCAGCTGATGAAACTCGTTGAAGATCTCGTCCTGCTGGTCGGCGGCAATGCCGATCCCGGTGTCGGAAATGTCGAGCCACAGGCTGTCCTCATGCTCACGGCAGCGCAGCGTGACCGTGCCGGATTCGGTATAGCGGATCGCGTTGGAAACGAAGTTCTGGATGATTTCTCCGAGCAGGTTCGGATCGCTGCGCACTACCGTATCGCAGGTGTCGAAACTGATCGAAAGCTTCTTGTGCCTGGCCTGGCGAGCGAATTCTGCGCCGAGCCGGTCGACCAGGCGCTGGATGCGGAATACCTCGAATTGCGGCTCGACCTTGCCCGCGTCCAGGCGGCTGATGTCGAGCAGCGAATTGAGCAGGTTCGTCATCGCATCGAGTGAAGTTTGCTGGCTGTCGATCATTTCCAGCGCGCGCGCGTCGCCGACGGTTCGCCGAAGCGCCCCGTTCAGCAGCGCGAGCGCCTGCACCGGCTGCCGCAGGTCGTGGCTCGCCGCCGCCAGG
>CALKYK010000043.1 GCA_938003715.1 uncultured Gammaproteobacteria bacterium | reverse complement strand
TCCAGTTCCGCCCCGGTCATGCGGCGCAGTCTCGCCACATCTGCCTCCGTGGTCGGCGCCATCGGCTTCCTGCCATCCGGTATCGTTTCGCCGCGCGCCGTATCGACCAGGCTGCCGTCCTCGAGCAGGACCAGGCCGTGTTCCTTCGCCGCCTCGAAAACGTACGGCGCCCAGGTCACGTGACCGGGATCGTCGCCGCCGAGTACCGCGAACATGAAGCCGGGGCCGTCGCCCACGTTCTTGAAGCCGCGAAACACGTGCACCGGGATCGAGATTGTGTCGCCCGGACCGATGACGACATCACCGTCTTCCTTGTTCGGTCCGAGGTGGAACTCCCATCGCCCGGAGTGAACGACGAATACTTCCGCCGTCTCGTGACTGTGCTGCGAATTCTCGCAGCCGGGCGGCTGGCGCGCCGCACCGACGTTGAAGCCGTGCGGTATGTCGACGTGCACGTACTGGTCGGGGTTTTCGGCGACGCCCGGGCCGATGATCGTGAAGTTTTCCTTTTCCGCGCTGCCCGGGGTGCGGGTGTCGATAAAGGCGGTCGTGCACGGCTTCAGGTCGCGGTAACGTACCAGCCGTTCGGCCAGCGCATTGGCGCTCCAGTCGCGGTTTGTCTGTGCTCGGACCATAGGAGTCCGCCTCTTTCGGGGCGGTCGCGTATCGATGAGCAAATGTACTTCGGATGCAAAATGGTTGCAAGATTGATTCAAAGACCGGGCTGCGAAACCCCTAAACGCCTAGAAGTGTTGTGTTTTTGTTCTGCATTCGCAGTACAATCCGCAGCCGAAATGAGCGCATCCAGGATGGCGGCCCGATGAACACGGCCAGGCGCGGCAACTACGGCGCCGACGACGATATCGTCGACTACATACTCGGCATCACCTTCGAAATCTGGGAAGAAGGCGGCATCGAGCTGATCCACCGCTACTACGCCGACGACGTGATCGTATTCGGGCTGGACAACGTCCTGCGCGGCGCGGCCGTGATCTGGTCGGGTAGCCGGACGGAGGGCTACTACTCGTCGCATCGCGTCGTGAGCCCGATGACGAATACCGGTCCGTCCGCGTTCGGTCCGGCGACGAATCGAAACGTCACGATCATGAACATCGCTGACTGCATCGTGGAAGAGGGCGTGATCACCGGCGAATGGCTGATGCGCGACAATGGAGCGCTCGTTCGCCAGCTCGGATTTGACGTTGCCGATGCAGCACGACAGATCGCCGCAGGACGAAGCGACGAATCGCGCGAATGGATCGTGCGGGAAACGGAAAGGCTGCGCGACGCCGGGCTTTCGGCATTGCCGGACGAGCCGGCCGCGCCGGCGCTTGATGCCGGGATGTTCGCTCACCACGTGATCGCCGCACTCTGGTCCGATGGTAACGGCGACGTTCTCGAACGCGCCTATGCACCGTACGCGGTCTTGCACCGTTCACCAATCGAGCGCTACTCGGGGCGCGCCGCCGTCATGACGCACTACGCGTCGCTTCGCGGCGCACTTGCGCCGTACGGTGTATCGGTCGATCACGTCGCGACGCAGCCCTACGGCATCGACGGCATGCATGTCGCCGTTCGCTGGGCGGTAGCTGGGCGACACGAGGGCGATTACCTGGGATGCGCGGCGAGCGGAAAGGACGTCTACGTGCTCGGGTCCAGTCATTTCCGCATCGTTGCCGATCGCATCGCCGTCGAATGGACCGTATTCGATTCCGCCGCGGTGCTGAGCCAGATGCTCGAATGAGCGCGTCAGCATGAAGCGGCGAATCGTCGATGCACACCATCATCTCTGGGACCTCGACGCCTGCTGCTACCCGTGGCTCATAGAAAAGGGTGTAAAGCGCTTTTTCGGCGATCCGGCAGCGATTCAAAAGAACTATCTCGTCGACGACCTGCGGAGCGACGCCTCGGCTTACGAACTCGAGGCCTCCGTGCACATCCAGGTCGGCGTTGCTGCGGGAGACGAGGTGCGGGAAACCGCTTGGCTCGAAGAAACGGCCGGCCGGGACGGCCTGCCGACGGCGATCGTCGCCTACTGCGATCTCGAATCACCGCAGGTGGAACGAACCATCGATGCGCATCGGCGTTATTCGCGGTTACGCGGCGTGCGTCAGATCGTCGGCCGGTCCGCCGAGGAAGATGCGAAAACCGGCAGCGGCGCGCTGCTCGACAATCCGGCGTGGCGCGACGGACTCGCGTTGCTCAATGAACACGGTCTGACTTTCGACCTGCAGCTGATACCGCCGCAGCTGCCGCGGGCAGCAGAGGTCATGGCGAGTGTCGACGGGCTCGGCGTCGCGCTGTGCCACTGCGGATCGCCGTGGGACCGATCGCCGTCAGGCCTCCGGGACTGGCGGCGCGGTTTGGAACTGCTGGCGGAAAACGATCGCGTGCACTGCAAGATATCCGGGCTGGCGATGTTCGATCACGACTGGGAAATCGACGACATCAGGCCGCTTATCGAAACCTGCATCGACGTCTTCGGCCCGGCCCGCTGCATGTTCGGGTCGAACTTCCCGGTGGACAAGCTGCACAAGCAGTACGGCGAGATCTGGAAAGCTTACGAGCGCATCGCCGGGGAGCTGCCACAGGCTGATCAGGACCGCCTTTTCGGCGCCACTGCGCGCGCGTTCTACCGGCTTGACTGATTTTAATGCACGTCTTGCGGATCGTTTGTCGTCCGCGCAGCAAACAATTGCGCGGTCATCGCGAGGAGCGCAGCGACGAAGCGATCCAGGGCCGATGATCAGTAATCAATAAATTGCTTCGGCGACGCTGTCGCCTCGCAGTGACAGAATTACGGCGGCCAGCGTAATGCTGAGATCAATTCGATCGTTGCGCCTCGCGAAATTTCTCCGCCAGTGCGTCGCCGCCTGCAATGAGCATGCTTTGGTCGGAACTCAGCAGGAACAGCGAGGCGCCGGCGTCGAGCCACATCGGCAGCTCGGAAATATCGGGTGTGAACATGCCGACAGCGGTTCCGGCGGCAAACGCCTCGTCGCAGATCTTTCTCACGGCATCCACCACCGCGCGGTCGGAGACCGCCTTGCCCATCGCAACCGCGAGATCGGCACGCCCGACGAAGAGCGCATCGACGTCTGTCGCCGCAATGGCCGCCACGTTTTCAAGCGCCGCCAGGTCCTCGACCTGCACGATGACGGTCGTCTGCTCGCGGCTGTCGGCGAGGTGTTCAGCCATGGACTTGCCGGTGTAGTCGGCGGCCCGCGGCGAGCCCGCATAGCCGCGGCCGCCCGCGCCGAACTGCGCCGCTGTTACGATCGCCTCAGCTTCCGATGCGCTGTTGACGTGGGGCACGAGTATCCCGGTTGCGCCGCTGTCCAGCGCGTTTCGGATGTCAGTCGGCGAGTGACTTGCGACGCGCACGATCGATGGCTGGTCGGCGGCCCGAAACGCGGCAATGCACTGGTCGAGTTCCAGCCTGCCGAACGGTGCATGCTCCGTGTCGATGCAGAACGCATCGAGAGATGTTCGGGAAAGAACTTCAGCAGTAATGAACGACGGGGTCTTGATGAATGTGCCGACCAGCGGCTCGCCCGAAGTCAGGCGGCGGCGGAAAGATGCACAGCGAGAGTTCAAACGCTCATCCCCACAACCGTTCGGACGCGATCGCCGCTCCTTCGGCCATGCTGGCTAGCTTGGCGTAGACAATGTCCTCGTCGACTGCACCGAAGCCGGCAAACGTCGAAAAGCCGCAGTCGGTGCCGGCGATGACCCGTTCCCGGCCAACGATGTTCGCGAAGCGAACGATGCGCTCGGCCACCAGCTTCGGGTGTTCCACGAAGTTCGTCGTGGAGTCGGGCACGCCGGGGACCAGTACCAGGTCGTCGGGCAGGTCGGCTTCTGCGAACACCTGCCATTCGTGTGCATGGCGAGGATTCGACGACTCGAACAGCAGTGCGCCGACGTTGGCGCGCAGCGCGATGGGCAGCACCATCTCCATCGGTGCGTCGTGATGATGCGGACCTTCGTAGTTTCCCCAGCAGACGTGCAGGCGGATGCGCTCTTTCGGCAGGCCGTCGAGCGCGTGGTTCAGCGCCTCGACGTGCAGCGCGGCGAGCCTTTCGTATTCCTCGTCGCTCTTGTCCTTGAACAGCATGTGCCGGCCAAGCCCGAGATCCGGCGAATCGAGCTGCAGCACGATGCCGGCCTCGACGATTGCCCGGTACTCGGGGGCCATCGCGTCGGCGAGCGCAGAGAGATAGGATTTGTGATCGGGATAGTGCCTGTTCGGCTGGAACAGGGCGATGACGCCCGGTGACGCCGCGTTCATGAACGCTTCGGTCGGTGTGTGCTTTTCCACCGCGGCGTTTAGGTTGGCAATGTCTTCCTGCACCGGGCCCATGTCCTTGACTGCGATATCGCCGACGCAGCACGGACGCCTGTAGCTCGGCGTGCCGCCGGATTTCGCCTGCCGCTCGAGAAAACCCGGAAACGCCTGCAGGTCGGAGGGCGGATCGCGCTCGCTGTCGCCTTCGAAACCGGTAATGCGATCCTTGATGTAGGTCGCGTAGCTGATCTTGCTCATCTCGCCGTCGCTGACGACGTCGATGCCGGTGGCTACCTGCTTCGCAACAACGTCGTCGACTGCTTTGCGGATGATGTCGGCGGCGTCGGCAAGCGGTTCGCCTTTCTCGGCGGCAAAAACCGCGTCGGTAACGGCCTTCGAACGCGGCAGGCTGCCGACGTGCGTCGTCAGGATCCGGTCGCGGCTTGTGTGCATGTCAGATGCGGGCGTTCGCGAACCGTGCCGACCGTCCGCGCACGCGTTCCCCGGTGAAGAGGCGCGTTTCCGGCGCGATCTCGGGATTCTCGATGCGCTCGATCAGCATCGAAACGGCCGCCTCGGTCATGCGTCCGACCGGCTGGCGCACGGTAGTAAGCTGGTACGCCGCAAATGCTGCCGGGCCGACACCGTCGAAGCCGACGATCGAGATGTCGTCGGGTACGGCAAGGCCGTAACGCTCCCGCGCCTCGTCGATGCAGCCGATGGCCATCGCATCGTTGGCGGCGATCACGGCGTCGGGCGGGCCGCCTCGTTTCTGCACGATTTCGGTAAACCCATCCCGGCCGTTCCGGTAGCCGAAATCGCCGCTGGCCATCGGCACGTCGGTAATGCCGTGTTCCTTGAGCTTGTTCAGGGCACCGGTGGTTCGGGCGACGCTGACGGGGGAATCCGCCGGTCCCGACACGATGCCGAACGTGCGATGACCGGCCTTGATGAGTTCCTCGACGAGCCAGCGCTCGCCTTCTTCCTGGTCGCAGCGGACGGACGTGACCGACGTTTCATCCAGCGCGCGGTTGTAGAAAACGACCGGGATGCCGGCCTGGCCGATCGTGTCCAGCTGCTCGCGGTTCAGCATCGCTGCGGTCAGCACGCCGTCCACGCGATACTGCAGGAGCTGGTCCAGGATCTGGTCGGCTTCGCTTTCGTGGTCGAGCGAAAAAAGCAGCACGCGCACGCCGTGCTCCGAAAATCGCTGCGTGAGCTCTACGAGCACCTCGGGATAGTAGAGATTGGTGAGCTTCGAGATCACGACCGCTACCATGTTCGAGCGCTGCGTGATCAGCCCGCGCGCGATCGCGTTCGGCCGGTAGCCGAGCTTGTCTGCTGCGGTCATAACCCGTTCGCGCATCGCCTTCGACGCGCTGGCACCCGCCTGGAAAACGCGCGACACGGCCGACTGCGAAACGCCAGCGAGCTCCGCAACGTCGTAGGACGTCGCGCGACGACGCAGACTACGGCTGGCCGCCGCCGCCGTATCTTTCTTGCTGGCCACTCTAAGCTCCCACCTGCACAGCTTTTTTCGCTTTCGATGCTAGGCAATAATGATTACGCATGCAATTCGCGGAGGGCTTCATGGTGGCTGAACTCGACGGGCAGGTGGCGCTGGTAACGGGCGCCGGACGCGGCATAGGGCGCGGCTGCGCTGAGGCGCTCGCGCACGCCGGTGCCCGGGTCATCGCCGTAGCGCGTTCTGAAAGCGATCTCGCCGAAGTTGCGGCGCACCCGTCCGGGCGCATCGAAACCTGGTGCGCCGACGTCACGTCGGACGAGATACTGCCGCGCATCGAAGCACTCGAGGGGCTCAGCATCCTGGTCAACAATGCCGGCGGTAATCGGCCGCAGTCATTCGTGGATACCACGACGGAGAATCTCGACGCGATACTCGATCTCAACGTGCGCTCGGCCTTTCGTATCGCCCAGTCGGCAGTACGGGCGATGCGCGCGAAGGATGTGCGTGGCTGTGTGGTCAACATGTCGTCGCAGATGGGTCACGTCGGCTCACCGCAGCGGACCGTGTACTGCATGACGAAGCACGCGATCGAGGGACTGACGAAGGCCATGGCCGTCGAGCTCGCGCCGCACGGCATCCGCGTCAATTCGGTCGCACCGACCTTCATCGAGACGGCGATGACGAAACCGATGCTCGAGGAAAAAGGATTCCGCGACTTCGTGCTGGACATGATTCCGCTGCGCGAATTCGGCCACGTCGATGACGTGGTGGCCGCGGTGCTGTATCTCGTCTCGCCGGGCGCCCGGCTCGTGACCGGGCACAGCCTCAGGGTCGACGGCGGCTGGACCGCACGCTGAGCCGGTGCCGGCCGGCAGCGGGCCGGGCGTGTCGCACGTTCGCAACAGGTTCGGCCGGCACTCCGCCCTGACGCGCATTGGCGCCGGATTTGTGCATCCGAAGTAAACACATTCCCGAATATTAGTGATTTAATTCAATTAGTTATAATACAACTTGGAGCAAGACCGGGAACGGGACCCGAATCATTTGCATTCGCAGTACATTCGCATTAAATTCCACGATTGTTGGACGAAAGTCCCTTGCGGTGCCGACCGACGCGACGAATATTCAATCGTGTGGCAGGTACACACGGCGGTCGCACCTATCTCACGCACCAGACTGACCAGTTCGGGGGAAATCCAATGAACGCATCCAGGTCTCGCATCCTTCTCGCCGCTGTCGCATTTGCGTCGCTCGCGTCTGCGGGGAGTGTCCACGCCCAGGCGGCGATCGAGGAAATCGTCGTTACCGCCGAAAAGCGCTCGGAGAGCATTCAGGACGTGCCGCTCGCCGTGACCGCGATCAGCGGCGACCAGGTCGTCGCACTCGGCATCACCGACGCGTTTCGTCTCGAGGCGATGGCGCCGGGACTGAACCTCGGATTGTCGGGCAACGACCCGCGGCCCACGCTGCGCGGCGCCCGCACCCAGCAGGTCGAAGCGAACGATGTCGCGGTTGCTTTTTACACCGACGGACTCTATCGACCGCGTCACGGACAGGCGCTCGCAAGCTTCGTCGACGTCGAGCGCGTCGAGGTGCTGCGTGGCCCGCAGGGCACGCTGTTCGGCCGCAACTCGTTCGGCGGCCTGATCCACATCATCAGCAAGAAACCGGACTTTGCGGAATCCGCCTACGGTGGCGCGGTGACGATCGGTGACTACTCGCGCGTCAAGGGCGAGGGCTACCTGAACATGCCGATGAGCGACACCGCGGCGTTTCGCCTGTCGGCTATGCGCGAGGTACGTGATCCGTACGTCGAAAACAGCTTCATCGGCGACGCCGGTGGCCTGAAGGACGCCGACACGACCTACGTGCGCGGCCAGCTCGCGTTCGAGCCCAGCGAGACCTGGGACGTCAACCTGCGGCTGGAATACTGGCGCGACGATTCCAACGGCAACGGCGCGTTCGGTTACAAGGCCGTCGGCGTGCCGGTCAACCTTGCGACCGGCCTGACCAACGGCGTGACCGGAGAGATGCGCCAGCGTATTGGCCGTTCGGACGAGTGTGTCGGCACCTGCGGCCGCGCCGGCGCCGGCTTCGACTTCGTCGCGACGCCGGGGCTCGACACAGCGCAGCCGACGATCGCGGATCCGTACACGATCGCCGACGACACGGTGAAGATTCGCGGCCTCGAAGAAACCACGTTCGCCGCCGATGCTAATTTCGGACTGAGCTTCGCCGACCTCAAAGTCACGCTGGCGTACATGGATTACACCGAGCTGCGCTGGGACGACTGCGACCTGTCGACCTACGCCGCGATCGAATGCGGCAACGACATCGCGTCCGAGACCACGATGCAGGAGTTCCAGCTGACGTCGAACTCCGACGGCAACCTCGAGTGGGTTGCTGGCCTGTTCTTCCTGCAGGAGGAACTGGAAAACGCATTCCTGTGGCGGGATCTTGCGACGCTCGTCAACAACGTGCCGGTCTCGCCGCCGGACCTGAACGCGTATGCGTCGTGGGCGAACCAGATTCGCGTCGATACCTCGTCCGCTGCGATTTACGGCCAGGCGACGTATTCGTTCACCGACACGGTGCGCGGCATCGCCGGCGTTCGCTACACCGACGACGAGCGCGACTGGCAGATTTTCGGCCAGGACCCGAACGACCTGTCGGTGCTGAACTTCAACGTGCTCGAAGTGCCGGACGGCACCGGTTCCTGGGACCGGGTGACCTGGAAGATCGGCGTCGAAATGGACGTAAACGACAGCTCGATGGCCTACGCGACCGCGTCGACCGGGTTCCTTGCCGGCAACCAGCAGGGCGCCTTCAACGGCACCAATTTCTATGACGAGCAGCTTGTCACCGCGTTCGAGATCGGCAGCAAGAACCTGCTGATGGACGGCCGCATGCTGGTGAGCGCGTCGCTGTACTACCTCGAGTACTAGCACCTGCTGGCGTCCCGTTTCGTCGCTACCGGTGCCACGACGCTCGCATTCACCGACAACGCCGGTGAGATCGAGGCGCTGGGTCTCGAGGTCGAGATCGACTACGCGGCCTCCGACAACCTGAATCTGGGTGCGCGCATCGCGCTGCAGAATTCGGAGTACGGCGACTTCGTGCTGCCGAACGTCTACCAGGAAGGCGGCGTAACGATCAACGGCGTCGACAACCTGTTCAACCTGAACGGTTTGCAGGTGCAGAATTCGCCGGACTTCACGGCGACCCTTCTGGGCAGCTACTCGTTCCAGCTGGATAACGGCAGTTCGATCATTCCCGGCGTCACGATCTACATCTCCGACGACTTCCGGGTCGACGATTCGCCCTGGTCGTACGGCAACCAGGACGGCTTCACGAAGACTGACCTGAGCGTGGCATGGGTGTCGGCCGAAGAGACCTGGACGGTACGTGCGTTCGTCTACAACAGCGAAGACGAGGCGCCGTTGACAAAAGCGACCCGCTTCGGCGGCGGCCTTGCGGTCGTGGCCTACGCCCCGCCGCGTACGGCCGGCGTCACGTTCAGCTACAACTACTGATCGCGCAGGCGATACGGAAAACCGGGTCCGGCTCCGTCGGTCCCGGTTTTTTTTTGACGTGACCTGATGTCCACGATCGGTGCGAATCGAAGTGCTCCCGCGACGGCGCCCGCGTTGCGCGAGCGCTGGCGGGAACAGGGGTTCGTCCTGCTGCCGAACTTTTTCACCGAGGACGAAATCGCCCGGCTGCGTGAACTCGTCGACCGCTATGTCGAAGACTCTGCCGGCGTGACTGCGAGTAACGACGTCTACGATCTCGACCCGCAGCACACGGCATCGAAGCCCAGGGTTCGCCGCATCAAGAATCCCGACACACTTGATCAGCTTTTTCGCGGCTTCGCGCGCGATGCGCGCATCGTCGAGGTCCTGCAGGATCTTCTCGGGACCGGAATTCGCCTCGAAGTCGGCAAGGTGAATCTGAAACCACCGGGCGGCGACGGCGCCATACACTGGCACCAGGACTATCCGTTCTCACCGCTGACGAACGATGACAGCGCGGCAGTCGGGATTTTCATCGACGACGTGACGGAGCAGAACGGGCCGCTGCTGGTGGTACCCGGTTCGCATCGTGAACCGTTATGTGATCATCACCGCGCCGGACGTTTTGTCGGGCGAGTCGATGCGGAGCGATCCGCCGCCGCAGAAAACGCGGCGGTGGCGCTGACAGGACCGGCGGGCAGCATCACGATCCACCATTGCAGGACGCTGCACAGTTCCGACGTCAACCGGTCGGACAGGACACGTCGCATATACTTCAACCAGTACCACGCGGCAGACGCCTGGCCGCTGCTGGGCGTGCCGGATCTCGAATGGTGGGGAGAGCGGCTGCTCGCCGGCCGCGAGTGCTACCGGCCGCGAATCACGATGACGGACGTCAAACTGCCGTTGCCCAGGCAGCCGTACGGATCGATTTTCGAAGTGCAGGCGGCGGTGAACGAATCGTCGAAGCGATGAGGGGGGAGAATTCATGAGCAATTTCGGCACGCTGAACTGGGCCATCCTGATCGCCTACGTCATCGGCAACCTGATGCTCGGCTTTTTCCTGAGCAAGCGCGTCGAGGTCGCCCAGCACTACTACCTAGGTCAACGTACCACGCCGTGGTGGGCGATCGGCATTTCCGTGGTCGCAACCTATTTCGGTGCGCTGACGTTCCTCGGCGGTCCCGCCTGGGCGTACGAGGAAGGCTTCAACGTCATTTTCATCCACATCAACTACCCGATCGCTATTTTCGTCGTCGTGTCTGTGTTCCTGCCGTTCTTCTACAACAGCGGCGTCGCCTCGATTTTCGACTACCTCGAAAAACGTTTTGGCCTGACGTCGAGGACCGTAATGTCAGCCGTCTTTTTGTTCGGCAACATCGCGTACTCCGGCATCATGCTGTACACGACCGCGCTCGTGCTCGAATTCATCACCGGCATCGACGTCGTCAATGCGATCCTCATCGTCGCAGTGGTGGCGGTGACCTATACGATGCTGGGCGGTATCTCGGCCGTCATCTGGACCGACGTCATCCAGTCGGCGATCCTGCTCATCGGCGCATTCGTGACGATCGTACTGCTGGTCATCGCACTGCCGGACGGCTTCATCGGCACGCTTCAGAACCTGAAAGAGATAGGCCGAACCGATCCGTTCGAATATTCCCTCGACCCATCCAAGGTCGCGACGATCTGGACCGGCGTGATCGCAATGTCGATCTATCACATCGTCGTCTACGGCGTGAACCAGATGATGGTGCAGCGCACGCTGGCCGCAAAATCGCTCGGCGACGCGAAGAAGTCCTACATCTTCATGGGCTATCTCGCCTTCCTCGGCTATGTCGTCTTCTTCGGCATCGGCCTGCTCTTCTACGGCTATTACCAGGGCAAGCCGTTCGACAACGGCAACCTGATCGTGCTCGACTTCGTCGCGACGATGGGCTTTCCCGGCCTGATGGGCGTCGTGACCGCCGCGATCGTCGCCGCGGCTATGTCCAGCCTCGACTCCAGCCTGAACTCGATGGCCACGGTGACGACGCTGGACTTCTACGAGAAATTTTTCAAGAAGGACGGTTCGCCGACGCATTACCTGGCGGCCTCCCGGTGGTTTACCCTGATGTGGGCCGTGATCATGGTCGTTCCGGCGATTATCTTCACCAAGAGCGGCGGTTCCGTACTGGAAATCCTGAGCAAGGTCGGCTCGTTCTTCGTCGGCGCCAAGCTCGCGATGTTCGGGCTGGGTTTCTACTCCAAGCACACGACGCAGCGCGGGCTTTTGGTCGGCGTTGCCGCAGGTTTCGTGAGTCTTTGGTACGTCGAGACCTACATGGACATCGCGTGGCCCTGGTACTGTGCGCTCGGCGGCATCGTGAGCATCGTCGTGGCGTGGGTCTCGAGCGTGGCACTGGACGGTTTCCAGCAAAGCTGGTCGGAATTCACCGTCAGGGGGCAGAAGGCGAAATACGAGCGGGAAAACCTGCCGCAGAAGCAGGACGGCTGGTATGTCGTGCCCGGCAAGGTGGACAGGGTCAGCTACGGACTGCTCGTGTACTTCGTTTTCTGCGTGTTCGCTTTATGGGTGATGCAGTCGCTGCTCTGAACCCTTGCGTCAGGGACTGATGTCGATGCCGGCTTTTTGCCAGGGATCGACGCCGAGCTGCAGCAGCATGTCGACGACGTCGACGTAAACCCAGTTCTCGACCAGCAGGCCATCTTCCCTTCGCCAGATGTCGGCTACCCGCACCGTGAACATCTGGCCTTCTGCAGCAACGCCGAGCCAGTCGTTGACCATGAAGCTCCCGTGTGACGGCCAGCCGCCGGACGCCACGTAGTTGCCATCGGCAAAGCGGGCGAAATGCCCCTTGACGCGATCGTCGAGTACGGGGTCCCCCGACCGACGGTAAGTGGTGCGGATGCGCTCCGGATCGAATATCGATTCGTACGGCAGCTGGAAACGGGCGAATCCGTCGACCCCAACGTAGCTGCCGTATCCGGATGGTCCGTACCAGACCATGTTCTCGTGCCAGAATGGGCGCCACGCCTCGTCTTTTGTATAGAGACGCTGCAGCATGTCGTCGACCATTTTCAGGCTCTTTGCCGACGCCGCATCGTCGCTTCGGCCGAGCACGATGCCGTCGCCGCTGGACGGCCCTGGCACGAAGCCCTCGTATCCCATCGGTTCGTCGATCGGCCACCGGCCGACCTGGCGCAACAAGTCGAGCATGTCGAGAAACAGGAGCGTACGCGTGGCGCGGCCGTTTTCGATGCGGTGGTATTCGAAATAGTGCAGCCAGACGATATCGCCGCTGGCCGGAATGCCCATCCAGTCGCGAACGAACTCGCCGACGTAGTGACCATGACTGACCACCCATTCCTCGCCGTTGAATTCGCCGCCGAAAAGAATGTCGCCCCGGCGATGCAGGTGCGCGAATGACGCGGTCATCGGTTCGACGACGCGTGAAATAAAATTTCCTGCGCCGTCGAGTCCGTTGATCGGCTGTGAGACGTCGAAGCGCGCATCAGGTGCGTGGAATTCCTGCAGCGCGGATTTCAGCACGTCGATGTCGTAGTTGCGGTAGCAGTCGACGAGCGCCTTGTAGCGTTTCTTGTTTTCCGCGGTCGTGTCGGTCGCAATACCCACGTGGATCAGCCGCGGACGATCGTGCGACAGCGCTCGAGCACATCCACGCCGAGCAGCTTCAGGTAGTGCAGAAAATCGATGAAGATCCAGTTCTCGGCCAGCTTGTCGCCTTCACGCCGGTAGATATCGACCACCCGCATCTCGGTTTTCGTCTGCGACGCAGGCAGTCCGAGAAAGCCGTTGCCCTGGTTCATCGTCAGGTTTGGCCAGCCGAACCAGCCTCCGTAATGCCCTTCGGCGTGCTCGAGCACGTGGCCGGTGAACTCGATGTTTTCGAGACCGGCGCGAAACGGGCCCTGGTGCTGCTGCTGGTAGCGATCGATCGTGTACGTCGCGCCGATGCCTGCCGGTCCAAACCAGAGCATGTCATCGTGCCAGGTCCTGGCCAGGTTGTCCGACGGCGAGCGCATGCCGTCGCCGACGAGGTCGTTGCACATTTCCATGATCAGGTCGAGCGTCTTTTTCGATTCTGTCTCGTCCTGCGGATCGTAGAGCAATCCATCGCCCGTGCGCGGGCCGGGATTGACGATTGCCGCACCGGTCTGAATCGGCAGGGGATTCAGGCCGACCTGCTGCATGACGCTCAGAATATCGACCCACAGGGCCGATTCCGCGATGCGGTCACCCTCGATACGGTGAAACTCGCAGTACGGGAGCAGCGCGATCTTGCCGGTCGACGGGATACCGAGCCAGTCTTTGTCGAACAGGCCAAGAAAAGT
This sequence comes from uncultured Gammaproteobacteria bacterium, assembly GCA_938003715.1. GTDB lineage: Bacteria > Pseudomonadota > Gammaproteobacteria > Steroidobacterales > Woeseiaceae > SZUA-117. The sequence continues at coordinate 5,016 of CALKYK010000043.1, read as the reverse complement.
GCCCATGCTGGTGACCCACAACGTGCCGTCCAGTCGGTTCGGTGCCGCCATGAAGATCTCCTGGCGACGCTGCAGCCGCGCAAACGACCGCGCCATCGGCGCCCAGACCGCTGCCGCAACGGTGTCCGCCGAATCGATTTCATTAAACGGGTGTACGCCGCGAAAGCGGTACTCGGGGGTCGTGAATTCGGCAAGCACCGAGGCGGGATCGGCGCTATTTTCCAGCGCGGCGAAAAGCTCCAGCGCCAGCGCCTTGCCGGCCTGCGTATCGGACATCGGCGGGCTCCTATCGGCGATTGGCCTCGATCTGCATCATCAGATCGAGTTCGTTGAACAACATCCACTCGGCAACGATCCTGCCGTTCTCCACCTGGTGCTGAGTGATGCCCCAGATCTGCACCGGCTTGTTCGTCGGCTCCCCGTAAAGCGCTGCACCCTTGTGCGTCGCTTCTGCACTCCATCGCTCCGATGTCAGGTAGCCGTCCTTGTCGTTGCCCATCCAGTACACTTCGTCGACCTGTACCTCGGCGTCGGGAAAAGTCGTAGCGAAGTCGGCAAGCAGCGCCTGGTACGGCGCGATACCGCTGAACTTGCGATCGGTGGGGCCCTCGAAAGCGCACCCCGCATCGTAGGCCTTGTCGAGAACCCCGTAGTCGCGGGCGTTCCACAGCCTGTCGATCGTGTCTCGCGCAAACCGGTCGATGTCGAAGCCGTCGACCGGCTCCGCGACCGAGATCGGTTGCGGGGGGCGCGCGGCGGCGCGCAGACCGTTCCACGTCGCGGCATCCCGCGGCCATCCGGCGGGCGGGTCGTCCACTAGTGACGGGACTATGTCGCTGAGTTGGTGCCCGAGCTGCTGCAGCATGCTTGAATTGTTGTACGGCACGTGTTCCAGGAATATTTCGTTCTCGAGCGCGACGCAGTTCGCGATCACCAGCACGTCGATGAACTTGCCCGTTGCCGGGCCGTACTTGCTGTCACCGTCGTTCGTCCCGCGAATGATCGTCCGGTGCGACGTGTGGTAACCGACTTCATCGTCGCCCGCCCAGACGATCTCGTCGGCAATCAGCTGGATATCGGAATAGGCGCCGGTCGTGTGATAGGTGTCCTGGATGATCTTGCCGCTGCCGTGCTGCAGCCCGTAGTCGTCGTATACCTGTGACGTGTCGGAATACGTGTCGCCAATGTACTCGACGTCGCGGTCTTCCCAGATCTTGTAGGTGATACGAACGATGTAGTCGATGATGTTGCGGTACGTTTCCTCGAAACCGCGCATCGACTGGGCCGGGCCGAAATCGTCCGGAATGCGTGTCTCCTGCGGCGTCCCGCGCTTCGTATAGTCGGCCAGCGAAATGCTGTAGTCGGTCGGCATGTGGCGCCGCGCCAGCGGCGCCGCGATGCGTGCCTGCTTGCTCTTGTTCATGGGTCCCCCCGCGTCGTGCCGCGCGTTATTTCCCTGTTTATCAGACTCCGAATGCACATGCAATAGTGAAGAAACTGTTTTAAAAACAATCGAATAAAAGAAAACTGAGGTTCATATCTCGAATTATTGCAGAAAATATTGCATCCGAAGTCAAGCCGCAGATTGCGTCGATCCGTTCGCGGCATTGGCTTAGATTATGCGCTCGGAACGAAACCGGCAGGACAAGGAGAGCGGGCAATTGGCATACCCTGGGAGCAGCCGGCGGCGTTGGCGCCGCAGACGACTGGCGCTCACGTTTGCTGCGCTGGCAGCCGGTGCGGCGTTGGCCGACGAATTGCCGAATCTCGGGCGCGCGCTGTTTTTCGATACCGGTCTGTCGGCGACCGGCACCCAGGCCTGCGTGACCTGCCACAATCCCGCCGCAGCATTCACCGACAATCGCGACAACGGCGTTTCAGGCGCAGCGTCACTCGGTACCGACGGGCGCTCGCTCGGCGACCGCAACGCGCCGACCCTGACCTACGTGTCGTTCGTTCCCGAATTCCATCGCGACGCGCACGGCGAGTACACGGGCGGCCTGTTTCACGACGGCCGTGCGGAAACGCTCGAAATACAGGCCGCCGAGCCGTTCACGAACCCGCTGGAAATGGCGATGCCGCACCCACGGGAGGTGGGTACCAGAATCCTGCAGACTCCGGCGTATCGTGACGCCATTGCCTCGAACTTCGGCGACGGCGCTGCCGCCGACCCGGATCAGGCGTTCGATGCGGCAACGCGAAGCATTGCCGCATTCGAGCATTCGGCAGAATTTTCCACGTTCGATTCGAAATACGATCGCTACCTGCGTGGCGAATACGAAATGACGGAGATGGAAGAACTCGGCCGGCTCCTGTTTTTTTCCAATCTCGTCAACTGCAGCCGTTGCCACCTGCGCAACAACGGTGCCGATCCGTCCGAGGAAACCTTCACGAATTACCGCTACAACAATATCGGCATTCCCGCCAACGATGCGCTGCGCGCCAGAAACGGGCTCAGCGCGGCGCACCGTGACCCCGGACTCGCTGCAACGACCGGCGATCCTGCCCACCACGGCAAGTTCCGCGTACCGACACTGCGCAACGTCGCCGTGACCGCGCCGTACATGCACAACGGCGTGTTCGCGGAGCTCGAAACGGCGATCGTCTTCTATTCGAAGTTCACAGTCGAGAATGCATTCAGCCGCACGAATCCGGAGACGGGCAGGGCGTGGCGCGACCCGGAGGCACCCGAAACGATCGACCACGCACTGCTGGCCGAGGGCCAGCCGATCGACGCGACACGTGCCGAGGCTCTCGAGGCGTTTCTCCGCACGCTCACCGACCGTCGCTACGAGCCGCTGCTCGAACGGTAATCGCACGGCAAAACGGTTAGCATTGTCGGTCGCCGCGAACCGGACATCCCGCCCCACGCATGAACCTGTTGCTCAGTACCCTGGTCCTCGTTGCCGGACCGTTCGTCTACGCGATCGGCCAGAAACAGCCCAATGCGCGGCAGGTTCTCGACGGCATTATCTTCATCACCATCGCCGGCATCGTTTGTGTGCACATCGTGCCCGACGCGATCGAGATCGGTGGCCCTCTCGCGCTTGTGTTCCTGCTGCTCGGCCTCGCGTTTCCGACCCTGATCGAGCGGCAATTCGAACGCTCGCTGCGCGAGGCGCACGTGTTCGTGCTGATCCTCGCCGCGCTTTGCCTGGCGCTGCACGCCGCCATCGACGGCATTGCGCTCCTGCCGCTCGGGCAGGACGCGCTGGCAGGGGGTCGCGGCGTGCTGGGGGACCTGTCGGACAACCAGCTTGCGCTCGGCGTCATCCTGCACCGGCTGCCGGTCGGCATGGCGATCTGGTGGTCGCTGCGGCCGGCATTCGGCGCGCCGGTGGCCATGTCGATCTTCGCGCTGGTAATCGCGGCGACGGCCGGCGCCTACTTTTTCGGCGCCGAAGTCGTGGCGCTGGCCGAGACGAAAAGCGTCGTCTACTTCCAGGCGTTCGTTGCCGGCTCCCTCGTGCACGTCGTGGCGTTCGGCGTCACCCACGATCATGCCGGTCACCTGGCCGCGAAACCGCCTGCCGCGAACTGGGCCTACCGGGTCGGCATCCTGCTCGGCATGTTCCTGGTCTTCACGATGCCGCATATCCGCTGAGCGGGGCCGGCAAGCCGTTGTAGTGGCGGCGTGAACGCTGCATTATCGGGGACAGCATCAACGCGCCCGGCGCGGCGTGACGGGGGAGAAGAATGAGGCAATTCGGCGGCATCCTGGCCGCATCGGCGCTGGCCATTCTCGCTTTGTCCGCGGGTGCGGACGCACAGACGCAAAAGCCCGTCCTGCACGGCAAGCACTGGGTCGCGATCACCGGCAAACCGCTCGGCGCGGCCGCCGGCGCGCAGATTTTCCATAAAGGCGGCAACGCCGTTGACGCGGCCTGTGCGATGCTGGCGGCGACGTCCACGATGTGGGACACGCTCGGCTGGGGCGGCGAAACGCAGGCCCTGATATTCGACCCCGGCGAGCAGAAGGTTATCGGCATCAATGCCCTGGGCGTCGCGCCCACCGGGGCCACGCCCGAATTCTTCCTGCGCCAGGGCATGCTGTATCCGCCCGAGTACGGTCCGCTCGCCGCCGTCACGCCCGGCACGCCGGGTGGGCTGATGGTCATGCTTGCCGAGTACGGCACGCTGAGCCTTGCCGACGTGCTCGCTCCCGCCATCGAGATGGCCGACGGATACCCGATCGAGGCCGGCGCGGTGCGCGGCATCCGCCGCGAACGCGCCCGTCTCGCGGAGTGGCCGTATTCGCGACGGGTGTTCCTGGCCTACGGAGCGGAAGGCAATGCGCCGCCCACTGTCGGTCAGGTCTTTCGCCAGCCCGAACTGAAGGAGACGCTCGAGAAGCTCGTCGCCGCCGAGCAGGCGGCCCTGGACAGCGGTCTCGACCGCAAGGCTGCAATCTATGCGGCCTACGACCGCTTCTATCGCGGCGACATCGCGGAGGAGCTCGTGCGCGGCACGCAGGAACACGGCGGGCTGATCACGATGCAGGATCTCGACGAATGGCAGGTGTACATCGAGGAACCGGTCACGACGAACTATCGCGGCATCGATGTCTACAAGCTGACGACCTGGGTGCAGGGGCCGGTCATGCTGCAGGCCCTCAACATCCTCGAGAATTTCGACCTCGAGGTGATGGGCTACAACACCACGCGCTACATTCACACGCTGTACCAGGCGATGAATCTCGCGTTCGCCGATCGCGATTTCTACTACGGCGATCCGTACTTCCCGCCCGTCGAACCGATTCGCGGCCTGTTGTCCAAGGAATACGCGAGAAAACGCGCGCAGCTGATCGACCCGAATCGCAACAACCCGTTCATCGGCCCCGGCAACCCTTACGAGTTCCAGCCGGGCAGCAACCCATTCCTGCATTACCTGGAAGACCTGACGTCTTCGACGCCGCCGTCGCGCGACGAAAGGCCGTCGTTCTTCAACGGCACCACATCTATACAGGCGGCCGACGCCGACGGCTGGGTCGTGTCGATCACGCCGAGCGGCGGCTGG
>CALKYK010000042.1 GCA_938003715.1 uncultured Gammaproteobacteria bacterium | reverse complement strand
GGCCGACCATGCGCCGTCACTCGACGACGACGTCTTTGGAGTCCTTGCCGATCGCGGCCGCGACCAGGTGCTGCACCTCCCCCGGGTGCTGCGTGGAGCTGTACACGAACAGGTCGCCGTCCTCGCGCGGCAAGGTCATCGCGATCTGCCCTTCGAGATAGAACTGGTCCTGCCCGCCCAGCGCCACCGTGCCGCGGAGACGATTTGCGGCGGCGTCGATGGCCGCACGCGCATCGCCACGCGTAAGCGTCTCGCTCGGCAGCACGAAGGAGCCAGCCTCGATCGCCTGGCGGATGCCGAGTATCGGCTCGAGCTCTTCGTATTCGATACGGCCGAGCCTGGCGGCTTTGCGCGCTGCGTCTACCGTGGTCGCTGCCACGGCGAATACGGCCTGGCCGGCGTACTGCACGAGTCCCGGCGCCAGTATCGGATCGTCGTCGACGACCGGACCGCAGTTGTTTTCGCCCGGGATGTCGTCCGCGGTGATAACGGCGACAACGCCGGGTGCCTGGCGCACCGCGTCGAGATCGATGCGGCGAATCCGGGCGTGCGGCTTTTCGCTCATGCCGACGGCGACGTGCAGGAGTTCCCGCGGCTCGGGAATGTCGTCGGTATAGGTTGCCTGACCGGTCACGTGCAGGCGGCTGCTGTCGTGCGGCAGCGGTGTGCCGACCGCCCCGCGTACACCGCCGGTCGCGCGTTTGCCCGTCACCTTAACGTCCATACGCGTACACCGATTCGACCGCCTGCCCGGTCGTCTCGCGGTAAAAGCGCGCGAGCAGGTTCTTTGCGACCTGCATCCGGTACGCGGCGCTGGCCCGCATGTCCGTTATCGGCGCGTAGTCCTTCTCGAGCGCTGCCGACGCGGCCGCGAGCGACGATTCGTCCCAGGCATGGCCTCGCAGCGCGCGCTCGGCGTGTGCGGCCCGTTTCGGCACTTCCGCCATGCCGCCGTACGCGAGGCGAACGTGCTCCACGCGATCGCCGTCGAGATCGAGCAGGAATGCGCCGCAGATTGCGGAGATGTCCTGGTCGAAGCGCTTCGAGATCTTGTACGTCGCAAACTGCGCATCGGCAGCCGGCAGCGGGATCACGATTTGCGCCAGGAACTCGCCGCCTGCCAGCGCGTTGCGACGATAGCCGAGATAGAACTCGTCGAGCGGCACGCGCCGGGACGCACTGCCGCGCCGCAGTTCGAGCGACGCATCGAGCGCCAGCAGCGCCGGCATCGTATCGCCGATCGGCGAGCCGTTCGCGACGTTGCCGCCGAGCGTGCCGGCGTTGCGGATCGGCGGCGAGGCAAAGCGCATGAGCATTTCGTCCAGGCCGGGAACGAGGTCGACGAGGTGCGGCAGGACGTCGCTCAGCGTCGCGGCCGCGCCGATGACCAGTTCGCCGTCGCGCTGCTCGACGTCGTGCAGTTCGCGGACGTTGCCCGTGTATATGACAATGCCCAGTTCGCGATGCTGCTTCGTCACCCACAGGCCGACGTCGGTCCCGCCGGCGAGCAGCGTCGCGTCGGGGTACTCGTCGTACAGCAACGCAAGTTCCTGCACGCTGCGCGGCGCAAAGAAACGGCGCGACCCGTGTTCGAGCCGCAGGCTGGCGCCGTCTGCGAGCGCCGCGATGGACGTTGCCAGCCGTTTTTCGTCGGCCGCCTGCTTGCCGGCTGCAACGCGCAGCCAGGCATCGTTTTCGTCACGGCCGATCGCGTACATACGGGTTGCCGCTTCGACGATCGGCGCATAACCGGTGCAGCGACACAGGTTGCCGGCCAGCGCATCGTCGATGTCACGCCGTTGCGGCGTGACATCGTTCTTGTACAGCGCAACGAGCGACATGACGAAACCCGGCGTGCAGAAACCGCACTGCGACCCGTGGCAGTCGACCAGCGCCTGCTGCGCGGGATGCAGCCGACCGTCGTCGTCGAGGCCGTCCACGGTGTAGAGCGCCTTGCCGGCGATCGTCGGCAGGAACTGGATGCAGGAATTGATCGCACGGGCGCGCGGCGAACCGTCTTCGTCGAGATCGGCGACGACGACCGTGCAGGCTCCGCAGTCGCCTTCCGCGCAGCCTTCCTTGGTGCCGGTCAGGCGTCGATCCTCGCGCAGGTACTGCAGCACGGTGCGGGTCGGGTCGACGTCCGCAACGACGACCTCGGCGCCGTTCAGCAGGAACCGGATCTCTTCCCGCACTCGCGTTCCGTTACTCATGTCAGCTACCGCGATACGTCGAATAGCTCCACGGTGAGACGAGCAGCGGTACGTGATAGTTCTCGTCGGCAAGCGTCACGCGAATCACGACGTCGTCGAGAAACGGCGGCTCATTGAGCGTGTGGCCGTTGTTGCGAAAATATTCACCGACGGCGAACTCGATTTCGTAACTGCCGGCGCGAAACGTTTCGTCGGACAGTAGCGGCTGGTCGGTCCGCCCGTCGACGTTCGTGCGCGCGCTCGCAACCTGGTGGCGACCGTTTTCCATCGCGAACAGCCGGATCTGCACGTCGGCCGCCGGACGGCCGGATGCCGTGTCGAGTACATGGGTGCTGAGTCTGGCCATTCATCGCGCCGAAAGATTGCGTAATGTTCAATGATATCAGCGATTTGTCCCCAGGTGCGTGGCGTGCCGACAAATGCGCAACTTATGTGCAACTGTTGAGGTCGGAAAGGTACGCCCGCGTATAAAGCGAGGCTGCAGGCGGTGTGCTACTTTTGCCGCTCGACACACACGGGGGAGTCCAATGGGCATCGAGGCATTGAACCGCCGCCTGTTCCTGAAGGGATCGGGAACGCTGCTCGGCAGTGCCATTTTGCGCGCCGGTGCGCCGGCACTGGTGGCCGCTTCGCAGGCCGCGTGCACGCAGCGCGACGAGGGCGCTGCATTCGCAAACATCACGGCGGCAGAGGCGCGCGAGATCGTCGCGATCGCGGCGCGCATCCTGCCGACGACCGACACGCCGGGCGCCACCGAGGCCGGCGCCGTGTACTTCTTCGACCAGGCGTTCGGCACCTTCCTTGCTGACATGCTCACCCCGGCGCGCGGCATGCTGGCCGGCTTCCAGGCGGGCATCCCGGAGCGCTACCCCGGCGCCGAGCGTTTCTCCGACCTCGACAGCGCCGACCAGGACGAGTACCTGGGTTCGGTTGAGGACACCCCGTTCTTCCAGGGGGCACGGATGCTTACCCTGATCGGCGTCTTCGCAATGGCGAAGTACGGCGGCAATCGCGACAACGTCGGCTGGAAGCTCGTGGGCATGGACGGGCCGCCGCATGCGTGGTCCTACCCGTTCGGCCATTACGACGCGGAGTACGCGAAGGAGCAGTCGCGTGGCAATTGAGAACCAGGTGAGCTACGCGCTCGACGAGGCGGTCGACTTCGTCGTCATCGGTTCCGGTTCGGCCGGCGGCATCATCGCGAAAGAGCTGGCTGTCGCGGGCTTTTCGGTCGTCGTACTGGAACAGGGCCCGTTCCGCACCGCGGCGGACTTCACCCACGACGAACTCGACGTGTTCGCGTTCGAGGGTTTGCAGGGCGGCGGTTCTCGGACGAACCAGCAGACGTTTCGCCAGGACGAATCGGAGGTGGCCGAAGTGCCGCAGCGCATGCCGGCGTTTTACGCGCAGTCGGTCGGCGGCAGCAGCGTGCACTTCACCGGCAACTTCTGGCGCCTGCGCGAGGTGGACTTCAAGGAGCGCAGCCTGCTCGGGTCGATCGAAGGCACGAATTTCGCCGACTGGCCGATAAGCTACGACCAGCTGGAGCCTTAGTACCCGCTCGTCGACTGGGAAATCGGCCTCTCCGGCGCCCCGGGACCGCACGACTCGTACCGTTCGAAGCCGTTCCCGGTCCCGCCAATGCCGATCAAGTCGTCCGGCGTACTGATGGAGCGCGGTGCGAAAGCGATGGGTTACAGCGTGCAGGTGGAGCCGCTGGCCATCCTGTCGCAGCCGCTGAACGGCCGCCCGGCGTGCATCAACTGCGGTTTCTGCATGGGCTTCGGCTGCGAAGTCAACGCAAAGTCCTCGACGCTGGCGGCGATGATTCCCGCGGCGATCGCGAGCGGCAACTGCGAAATTCGCGCCGAGTGCGCGGTGTTCCGCATCGAGACGAACGAGCAGGGCCGCGCCGACGAGGTACTGTACTACGACCCCGAAGGCAACGAACGCTCACAGAAGGCGCGCGCCGTCGTCGTCTCGGGTAACGGCGTCGAGACGCCGCGGCTGCTCCTGAATTCGGCGAACGCGCAGTTTCCCGACGGACTCGCGAATTCCTCCGGCTTCGTCGGCCGCAACCTGATGTTCAACAGCCATTCGGCCGTGCGCGGCACGTTCGAACATCCGCTGAACGACTACAAGGGCGTCCAGGTCACGCGCATGGTGCACGAATTCTACGAGACCGACCCGCAGCGCGGCTTCTACGGCGGCGGCGGCATCGATGCGCGTCCGTTCGTCGCTGCCACGCCGCTCGGTTTTTCGATCATCGGCGTGCGCCCGGGCGGTCCGAGCTGGGGCGCCGAATACAAGCGCAACCTGGAACACGACTTCACGCGCACGATGTTCCTGTTCGCCGGCGGCACGTCGCTCGCGATGGACCGCAACAACGTCACGATCGACCCGACGCACAAGGATCGCTGGGGCCGCCCGTCGCCGCGCATCACGTACAGGGACCACGACGACGACATGGCGCTCGCGGGTTTCCTGCAGGACCGTTCGGCGGAAATCATGGAGGCCGCCGGCGCGACCGAGTACTGGCGGCAGCCGATCGATTACCAGACCGGCGGCGCGCACCTGCTGGGTACCTGCCGCATGGGCGACGACCCGCAGACCTCGGTGATCGACCGCTATCATCGCGCGCACGACGTGCCGAACCTGTTCCTCTGTGACGGTTCGAGCATGGTCACTTCGGGTCGCGGCCAGCCGACGATGACGATCATGGCGCTCGCGTTTCGTGCCGCGGAGCACATGGCCGAAGCGGCGCGCAAGAACGAGGTCTGATGCGCCTCTGCGTCGCGCTGCTGTCCGCCGCTGCCGCGCTTCTGGCGGCGTGCCAGCCGCAGGAAGCGCCTCCGGGCGCCGACATCGAATTCCTGCAAATGCCGGAAATGGAAGGGCTCGGCCTGCCGTTCTCTTCGGCGGTACGGGTGGACAACCTGCTGTTTTTGTCCGGGGTCATCGGCACCGACCCGAACGAGTTGCGGCCGATGCCGGGCGGCATCGGTCCCGAAACACAGCGCGCCCTGGAAATCATGCGCGACACCGTCGAGGCATTCGGCTCGTCGATGGATCGCGTCGTCAAGTGCACGGTGTTCCTCGCCGACATCGACGAATGGGCGGCGATGAATGAAGTGTACGTGACGTTCTTCGATGCGCCTCCGCCGGCACGGAGCGCGCTCGGCGCCAACGGCCTGGCGCTCGGCGCGCGCATGGAAATCGAGTGCATCGCGGCACTCTGACGGATCCGTCGACCCCCTGTTACTCGACCGCCGCGGCCTCCGCGAGCAGCAGGTCGCGCCGCTTGCCCAGCGCCGTGATGCGGCGCCGGTCCAGCACGTCGCCGAGCTCGGCGGCAAGCCGTTCGTCGGTCAGTGACTCGAGCGCCGTCACCCAGGCAGGCCCGATGCGGAGCGGCGCCTTGTCGAGATAGCGCGGCTTGCCGCGATTCGTGTCGAACGTCTCGCCATTGCCGGTGAGCAGCAGGCCCCAGTCACCGGTTCCGTAACGCATGTCCGTCGGCGAGCGGCCCCGGTGGTGAATCAGTACGTCGAAGATGTACATCGAGTTCCACTGCTTCGGCAGCAGGCACCAGGCGCCGATGCCCTGGCCGGCGGCCGCGCGCTGGCTCTCGTTTGCGGTGCGCTGCGGCAGGAACTGCAACGTGCCATCGGTGCCGTCGACCTGCCTCGCGACCGTCGCCGGCACCAGGTCGAGGGCGAGCATGCGATCGAGCCGGTACGCCGCGAGCTGCGGCGACAGCCCTTTGCGGCGCGGGTTTGACACGAACAGCGCATCGAGCGTGTTGTCGCCGTCGCGCAGCGTCACGATCTTGCGTTCCTCGCTGTCGGCCGCCGCAATGATCTCGCCGTCGGCCAGGATGCGCTCGATCGCGTCGACGTCGAGATCGTCGGCGCGGTCGCCGACGCGCCGCGGGTGCGGCAGGGGCTCACCCGCACCGCGTCCGTCCTCGGTGACGACCGCGAGCTGCCCGTCTTCCAGCACCAGCGCGTGCCCGGTGCCGCGGTAGTAGGGGTTCAGCATGCCGGTGTCGATCTCGATGACGCGGCCGTCGAGCCGCTCCAGCACGTGCCGGGTCACCGTCGGCGTGTGACCGATGACGACGCGCTTTGCGCCGATTGCGGCCAGCGCCGCCTGCAGCGGGTCGCTTTCCTCGAGCGCGTTGCAACCGACCGTGCCGCGATACCAGAGCGGCCCGTCGATGGCGTGCACCGCGGCGTCGCCGAGCCGCTTGAGCGTTTCGAGCGCCGCACGTTCCTCGGCACCGATCGCGGGATTCGCCAGCAGGCGGTCGGCGGCCGCGGGATGATCGTAGAAATTGATCGCGGGATCGAGCACGCCGCGATCGGCGAGCAATTCGAGATGCCGCGCGTACTCGGAAACCTGCGCACCAAGTTTCGCGTTCAGCCGTTCGAGACCGAGTTCGGCGACCAGCGGCGGCAGCCCGCCGTGCACGAACGCCGTTTCGTTGACGACCACGAGCAGCGGCTTTTGCATGAGCCAGCGACCGTACTTGCCGGACGGCAGGAACGCGCGGCGGTGCGCGTAGATGCCCGGCGGACGTTCCGCGTCGAACTCGGCACGCAGCGCGGTTGCGTCGATCGGGACCTCGATTCCCTGCTGGCGTACGGCGAGGTAGCGCTCGAACCAGGCATCGCGTTCGGCGGCTGTTTCTTCGTCTGCGAAAGCCGCGTATTCACCTGCCGCAACGTAGCGCAGGTCGCCGACCAGGTTCATGACCTCGTGATTGCCCAGCGTCAGGTGCACGCGACCGCCCTGCTCCATCGCCTGCACCTCCATCTGCATGACAAGGTCCATCACCTTGCGCGAGTCGGCGCCGCGATCCAGCAGGTCGCCCGTGATCACCAGGTGCGTTTCGCCGCCCGACCAGTTTCCGTCGCCGTCCAGCACTGCCGCCTGCTGCAGCGTGCGTACGAACGCGTCGTACGCGCCATGCGGATCGCTGACGGCGACGATGCGCGCTGCGCCCTCGTAGGTATGGCTCGCATGTGCCGGGGCCGCGCAGGAAAACGCCAGCGCCAGGAGCGCGATTGCGGCGCGGCATCGGCGTGACAGTTTTTCTGAAGCGTTTCGCATCGGTGCCCTTTCGAAGCTGCGTGCTAGACTGTGCAGAGTACCACCGGAATTACGGCAACCTTCATGAAAACACAGCGGGTACATGGTTTGACCGTCTTCCTTTCCGCATCGTTCCTCGCCATTCTGGTGCCGTATTCGACGGGCGCACAGACAGAAGCGCCTGAGGCCGAGGGTTTCAAGCCGCTGTTCGAAAGCCACGCGCCGCTCGAGGTGCGCATCAGCGGACCGCTGACGACGCTGATGCGCGAAAAGCCGGAAGAAGAATACCTCGACGGCAGGTTCTCCTAAGTCGACGAGGTGTGCAACGAAGTGTCACGCGACATCGCCTTCCAGAGCCGCGGCCGCTACCGGCGCAAGGACGATACCTGCAACTTCCCGCCGGTGCGGCTCAACTTCAGGAAGGGACAGGTCGAAGGAACCTTGTTCGACGGGCAGGACAAGCTGAAGCTGGTCACCCACTGCCAGAACAAGCGCTCCTCTTACGAACAGCTCGTCGTTCGCGAATACATCGCGTACCGGCTGCTTCAGGCGCTGACCGAGCACAGCCTGAGCGCGCGCCTCCTGCACATCACCTGGGAGGACACCGAGCGCAGTGACGAGATGACTCGACTCGGCTTCCTGATCGAGGCAGAGGAAGACGTCGCGCGGCGCAACGGAACGTACGAAGTGAAGACTACCGGGCTTTCGCACGACGACCTCGATGCGAGCCAGACAAACCTGGTCAACGTGTACCAGTACATGATCGGCAACACGGATTTCTCGCTGATCGCCGGGCCGAAGGACGAGCACTGCTGTCATAACGCCGTTCTGTATTCGAAGACAGGCGAGCCGCCGTACATCCCGGTGCCCTACGACTTCGATTTTTCCGGCATCGTGGACGCGCCCTACGCCGGGCCGAATCCGCGTTTCAAGATCCGCAGCGTGACGACGCGGCTGTATCGCGGTCGCTGCAGCAACAACGAGCTGCTGCCGTCGACGCTCGCCTACGTCTCGAACAAGAAAGACGACCTGCTTGCCATCGTCGAAAACACGGAGGAGCTCGCGACGAACAGCCGAAGCAAGACGACGCGCTTCCTCGAGAGGTTTTTCAAGGAGATCGACGAACCGCGACGCGTCGAAAGCAAGCTCGTCAAGCGCTGCAACTGAGCGCGGCGCGCTCAAAGACTGATTGGCGCGGCGCGCTCAAAGACTGATTGGCGCG
>CALKYK010000041.1 GCA_938003715.1 uncultured Gammaproteobacteria bacterium | reverse complement strand
CCGGCGTTTCGATCGGGCAGATACGCCCGTAATGCGTTGGGTGCACGTCGCGCACTTCGAAGCCGGCGCGCTCGCGGGTCAGGCCACCGGGGCCGAGCGCGGAGACGCGGCGCTTGTGCGTCACTTCCGACAGCGGGTTGTTCTGGTCCATGAACTGCGACAGCTGCGAGGAGCCGAAGAATTCCTTCACGGCGGCCGCCACCGGCTTCGCGTTGATCATTTCCTGCGGCATCAGGCCTTCGGTTTCGGCCTGGGTCAGGCGCTCCTTGACCGCGCGCTCGACGCGAACGAGGCCGACGCGGAACGCGTTCTCGGCCATCTCGCCGACCGAACGTACGCGGCGGTTGCCGAGGTGGTCGATGTCGTCGACGGTGCCGTAACCGTTCCTGATGTCGATCAGGGTCCGCAGCACGTCCAGGATGTCGTCGGTGTCGAGCACGCCGATGCCTTCCGACGAGTCGCGGCCGACGCGGCGGTTGAATTTCATGCGGCCGACCGCCGACAGGTCGTAGCGGTCCGGGTTGAAGAACAGGTTCTGGAACAGGTTCTCGGCCGCTTCCTTGGTCGGCGGCTCGCCCGGGCGCATCATGCGGTAGATCTCGACCAGCGCCTCGAGGCGTGTCGTCGACGGGTCGATGTTCAGCGTGTTGGAGATGTACGGTCCGCGATCGAGGTCGTTCACGTACAGGCAGCGAATGTGCTCAACCTCTTTCTCGACGAGCTGTTCGATCAGCTCGGCGGTGAGTTCGGCGTTGGCCGCGGCGAGCAGCTCGCCCGTCTCCTCGTCGACGATGTCGTGCGCGAGGATCTTGCCTTCCAGGTATTCAGCCGGCACGACCAGCGTGTCGACGCGGGACTTCTCCATGTCGCGTACGTGCTTCGCCGTGATGCGCCGCCCTTCCTCGACGATGAGCTTGCGGCCGAGCTTGATATCGAAGATCGCGGTTTCGCCGCGCAGCCGCTCGGGCACGAGACCCATGCGGATGTCCTTCTTCGACAGGTAGAAATCGTTGGTGTCGAAGAAGATGTCGAGCATCTCCTCGTTCGACAGGCCGAGCGCGCGCAGGATGATCGTGACCGGAAGTTTCCTGCGCCGGTCGATGCGCGCGAACACGCAGTCCTTGGGATCGAACTCGAAATCGAGCCACGAACCGCGGTAGGGAATGATGCGCGCCGAAAACAGCAGCTTGCCGGAAGAGTGCGTCTTGCCCTTGTCGTGATCGAAGAACACGCCGGGCGAACGGTGCAGCTGCGAGACGATGACACGCTCGGTGCCGTTGATGACGAACGTACCGTGGTCGGTCATCAGCGGCATTTCGCCGAGATAGACTTCCTGCTCGCGGATGTCCTTGACCGGTTTCGGGTTGCCGCTGGCTTCCTTGTCATAAATCACCAGGCGCACCTTGACGCGGATCGGTGCCGCGTAGGTCAGGCCGCGCATCTGGCATTCCTTGACGTCGAATACCGGCTCGCCGAGGCGATAGCTCACGTATTCCAGCGCCGCGTTGCCCGAGTAGCTGACGATCGGGAACACGGTCTGGAACGCCGAGTGCAGGCCGATGTCGTCGCGCTCTTCTTCCGTCTTGTCGACCTGCAGGAACTTGTTGTACGAGTCCAGCTGGATCGACAGGAGGTAGGGCACATCCAGGATCGTCGGCCGCTTGCCGAAGTTCTTGCGGATGCGCTTTTTCTCTGTGAATGAATAGGCCATTCGAGTATGTCCTCACTGCTGGCTGCCGTCGCTTCCGGACGCGGCTGCCAAGATTGTCAAACTATTCGGGTACGTCGGTTTCGTACGGGCGCGTCGAAGCAGCCGCAGGCAAGCCTGCGGCTGCATCAATCGCGTCGGGCCGCGATCGCAATAGCCGGTCGGTTACGACCGGCATTGCTACGGCCCTCATCTTCAGGCGGCGGCCCAAGCGCTTATTTGAGCTCGACCGTCGCGCCGGCCTCTTCAAGCGTCTTCTTGAAGTTCTCGGCGTCATCCTTCGATGCGGCTTCCTTGATCGTGGACGGAGCGCCTTCGACGGCGTCCTTGGCTTCTTTCAGGCCGAGACCGGTGATCGTGCGTACGGCCTTGATCACGGCGACCTTGTTGTCACCGAAGCCGGTCAGTACGACGTCGAACTCGTCCTTTTCAGCAGCCGCTTCGGCCGCCTCGCCACCCGGCGCGGCAGCCGCGACCGCTACCGGCGCGGCGGCGGATACGCCCCATTCGTCCTCGAGCATCTTGACGAGCTCGACGACTTCCATGATCGGCTTTGCGCTCAGTTCTTTGAGCAGATCTTCGTTAGACAGTGCCATTTATGTTTTCCTTTTAAGAATTCCAAACCTGAGTCAGGTGTTAAATCGGTTAAAGACCGGGTAGCTACCTAGGCCGCCTCCTGGCTGCCGCGCGCGGACAGGGTCCGCGCCAGCATTGCAGGCGGCTCCGCCAGCGTCCGCACCAGCTGGTTCATCGGTGCGATCAGCACGCCGAGCAGCATTGCGCGCGCCTGGTCGAGGGTCGGCAGGTCGGCCAACTTCGACAGTTCGGACGCAGGCATCAGCTGTCCGCCGGCCGACAGGGATACCGCCTTGAGCGCTTCGTGCTCCTTGGCGAAATCCTTGATGACCCTGGCAGCGGCACCCGGATCGTCTTTGGCAAACGCGATCAGTAGCGGGCCCTTGAGTGTGTCTTTCATACACTCGAATTCCGTGCCTTCGATGGCGCGGCGCGCGAGCGTGTTCTTGACCACACGCAGGTACACGCCGGCGTTGCGCGCTTCGCGGCGCAACTCCGTCATCTCGGCAACGGTCAGCCCCCGGTATTCCGCCGCTCCGGCGGACAGGGGCTCACCCGCAACCGCGCCTATCGAAACGCACGCGAGGAAAGCGAAGGGGGCGAGGCATGCCTCACCCACCCATTTGGAGCCTTTGCACTACCTCGCGGTAACGCGTCCGCTCCGTTTGTCGACAGTGGCAACCGTTGCCAGATTGACTCCGACTCAAGTTTCACCATCTGCGCAGGCATCGATTAAGGCCGGCTGTCGGGCCGGCCGCCTGCGGTCTTCGACGATGGCCGGGCGAACCCGGCCTTTTCTTGCACCACGACCCCTGAGGATCGCGGCACAAAAACTGTTTTTGCTATCAGGCGTCGACGCTCGCCTGGTCTACCGAAACGCCGGGTCCCATCGTTGAGGACACGGTCAGCTTCTTCAAATACTGTCCCTTCGAACTCGCCGGCTTCGCCTTCTTCAGGTCCGCAAGCAGCGCGTTCAGGTTTTCCTTCAGTGCCGGCACCTCGAAGTCGACGCGGCCGATCGGGCAGTGGATGATGCCCGCCTTGTCGGTGCGGTAACGCACCTGCCCGGCCTTCGCGTTCTTCACTGCGCCCTCGACGTCCGCGGTGACCGTGCCGACCTTCGGGTTCGGCATGAGGCCGCGCGGGCCCAGGATCTGGCCCAGCTTGCCGACGACGCGCATGGCGTCCGGGGTCGCAATGACGACGTCGAAATTCATCTCGCCGCCCTGCACCTTTTCCGCAAGGTCCTCGAAGCCGACGATGTCGGCGCCGGCCGCCTTGGCCTTGTCGGCGTTCTCGCCCTGCGCGAATACCGCAACCCGCACCGTCTTGCCGGTGCCGTTCGGCAGCACCGTCGAGCCGCGGACCACCTGGTCGGACTTCCGCGGGTCGACGCCGAGGTTCACCGATACGTCGATGCTTTCCTTGAACTTGGACGTCGCGAGTTCCTTCACCAGGCCCAGCGCTTCGTCGATCGAGTAAAAAGCGGTCGGATCGACTTTCTCACGCGCCGCCTTGCGGCGCTTGGTCAGAGCGGCCATCAGTTCACCCCCTCGACTTCGATGCCCATGCTGCGTGCGGTACCGGCGATCGTGCGCACGGCCGCGTCCATGTCCGCCGCCGTCAGGTCCGGCTGCTTCGTGGTCGCAATCTCTTCGAGCTGCTTGCGATTGACCTTGCCGACCTTCTCGGTGTTCGGCGTGCCGGAGCCCATCGGGACGCCTGCGGCCGTGCGCAGTAGCACCGCCGCTGGAGCAGGCATGATGATGAACGTGAAACTGACGTGCGCATACACGGCAATAAACA
>CALKYK010000040.1 GCA_938003715.1 uncultured Gammaproteobacteria bacterium | reverse complement strand
GTCCAGCTCGATTCCTGCTGCATGCACGGCCCGCGCAAGCAGGCCGGCGGCGTTGCAGCGCTCGAAGGCGTGCGTACGCCGTCGAACGTGGCAAAAGCGGTGCTCGATTTCACCGACCATCACCTTCTGGTCGGGCGCGGCGCGCAGAACTTCGCCCGCAACATGGGTTTCCGGATCGAGGACGACCTCAATACCGATCGCTCGCGCGAACTGTGGCTGAACTGGAAACGGCGCATCGACCCGGACCACTACCTGGATCCCGACACGCGCTTCGAGGCATCGGCACGCGCAGGCCAGGAAATGGTCGACGAAGGCCTGATCGATGAAGACGACTACTACGGGACGATCAATTGCAACGGCGTCAACCGGGGCGGCGACGTCTGCGGCGTGACGACCACGAGCGGACTCGCCTGGAAGATCCCGGGACGCGTCGGCGATTCACCAATACTCGGCGCGGGCCTGTACGTCGACGGCGAAGTCGGCGCGGCGGGATCGACCGGCCGTGGCGAGGCGAACCTGTTCGGCCTCTGCTCGTACCTGGTCGTCGAGGAGATGCGTCGCGGCAAGCACCCGAAAGACGCCGGCATGGAAGCGCTGCGGCGCATTCGGGCTAACACGATCGAAAAGCGCCTGCTGAACGATCGCGGGCTGCCGAACTTCAACGTGAATTTCTATGTCATCAACCGCGCGGGAGAATTCGCCGGCGTTGCCCTGTATGCGCCGAGCGAGCGCTCGACCTACGCGGTTTGCACCGAGAGCGGCGGGCGCCTGGAGGCGCTCGAACCGCTGCTGGAAGGCGCGCCCCGGGACTGAGCGCCTCTCAGGAAAACGCCCTGGCGATGCCTTCCAGCCCGCGCGCGAGCTGCGCGCGCGGGCAGCCCAGGGTCATGCGGAAGAAGCCTCGCCCCTCCGGCCCGAAATCCGTCCCGGCATACAGGCCGACGCCGCCACGCTCGACGAGGCGCGCCATGATGTCGCCCTCGTCCATGCCGGTTTCGCGGAAATCCAGCCAGGCGAGATAGGTGGCCTCCGCCACCGTCTTTCGGACACCGTTGACGTTGGCGTCGAGATATTCCGCGGCGTACTGGTGGTTCGCCGCGAGATAGGGAATCAGCCGGTCGAGCCAAGCGGCACATTGCGTGTATCCCGCGATCATGCCGACGGCGCCGAACGTGCTGTCGTGATTAAGCTGCACCCGGTCGAGAAACGACTGGAATTTTTCGCGCAGTTCCGGGTCCGGGATGACCAGCGTCGCCTGCGGCAGGCCGGCGGTATTGAAGGTCTTGTTCGGCGACATGACGGTGACGGTGCGCTCGCCACCAACGCTGCCGTAAGGCAGGTGCCGGTGCCCGGGCATGACGAGATCGGCATGCACCTCGTCGGAAATCACCGTGAGATCGCGGCGTCGGGCGAGCGCTGCCAATGCCTCGAGCTCGCCGCGGGTGAATACGCGACCGGTCGGATTGTTCGGGCTGCACAGGATCAGGAGCCGCGTGTCGTCCTCGAGGCGGGTTTCGATGACGCCGGGGTCGAGTTCGTAGCGTCCGCCCGTTTCGGGCATCGGACAGCGGATCAGCCTGCGCCCGCTCATCGTCACCACGTTCATCAGCGGTCCGTAGGTCGGGGTGGGCACCGCAATCGATTCGCCCGCATTCGTCAGCGTCGAAATGATGCCCTGGATGCCGACGATCGAACTCGGCGGGCAGAACTTGAACCATTCCCGCGGCACGGTCCAGTGGTGCCGTTCACGAAGCCAGTCCTCTATGGCCTCGTAGTACTCGTCGAAGCGAATGCCGTAGCCCAATACCGGATGCGACGAGCGCTGCCGAATCGCCTCGAGTATCGGCGCGGGCGTGGCGAAGTCCATGTCGGCGACCCAGAACGGCAGTAGCTCCGCGCGGCCGAACAGGCGCGCGTTATCGTCCCACTTGTACGACGCCGTGCCGCGTCGATCGATGCGGCGGTCGAACTCGCTGTTCATATCCATAGGTAGATGCCCGCGGTCAGTGCCGCGACGACGAGCGCATATGGCAGCTGCGTCACGACGTGGTCGATATGGTCGCTGCCGGCACCAACCGAGGACAGGACCGTGGTGTCCGAGACCGGCGACGCATGATCGCCGAATATGCCACCGCCGGCGATCGCGGCGACCGTCTGGTAGACGAGCGGGCCCGGTTCGCCACCGGCGAACTCGAGCGCGAACGGCAGCGCGACCGGCATCATCAGCGCGTAGGCGCCCCACGAGGTCCCGGTCGCGAAAGCGATCGTCGATGTCAAGAGGAAAGTGATTACAACCAGCGAGTTAGGTGAGATACTTGATGCAAATTCCGCAATCACCCAGGCGCCGGCGCCGAGCTCGGTCGTGACCGCATTGAGCGCATAGGCGAACGCGACGATCAACAGCGCGGGCATCACGCTGCGGGTACCGGCGACGACCAGGTCGCCGACATCGCCGACGCTCCTGAAGCGCCGGCGCACTGCGAATACCGCCAGCAGCCAGGTATCGGCGAGCATGAACGCCTCGACGATTTTCACCGATCCGTATGCGATCAGGGTGACAACGCCGACGCCGACCAGAAGCAGCACCGGCACGACCAGCTCCGCGACGATCGACGCATCGCCCCCGCCGGCGCGGGTAACGTCCTCGTCCTCACCCGCAAGCAGCGGCTTGCCGCCGGGCCGGATCAGCGCACCGGTTTCCCTGACGCGACGTTCCGCGCGGCGCATCGGCCCGAAGTCCGGCACGATCCGCGCCGCGACGC
>CALKYK010000039.1 GCA_938003715.1 uncultured Gammaproteobacteria bacterium | reverse complement strand
GGTTGCGGCGCTTCGGGGGCCGTCGCTGCCGGTGCAGGCGCCTGCGGCGGCTGCGCGGGTGCTGCGGCTGCCGGCCGCCCGGCCGGCGCCGCCGGCGGCGCGCTCGACAGCTTGCTGTTCTGCAGCGCCGCGGACGGCAACGTGAAGCCGGCAACGGTTTCACGCAGCTGCGAGGCGAGTTCCGACAGTTTCGAAATGGCGGCAGCGGTCGCCGTCGTCGCCTTGCCGGTCTGGTCGCTGATCTCCTTCAGCTTCTTCGTTCGCCGCGTGACGTCGGCGGCGGAGCCGGCCTGCTGGCGTGCGGAACCGGAAATGTTCTGCACCAGGCTCGCGATCTGGTTGGAGACCTGCTCGATCTCGTCGAGCGCCGCACCGGCGTTTTCGGCCAGCAGCGCACCGCCGACCACGTCCGTCGTACTGCGCTCCATTGACACGACCGCCTCGTTCGTATCGGACTGGATCGTCCTGACCAGCACCTCGATCTGCTTGGTCGCGTTCGTCGAGCGCTCGGCGAGCCGCTGCACTTCGTCGGCGACGACCGCGAAGCCGCGGCCGGCCTCGCCGGCCATCGAGGCCTGGATCGACGCGTTCAGCGCCAGGATGTTGGTCTGTTCGGCAATGTCGTTGATCAGCTCGATGATGTTGCCGATTTCCTGCGAGCTTTCGCCGAGGCGCTTGATGCGTTTGGACGTTTCCTGGATGGTTTCGCGAATCGTGTTCATGCCGTCGATCGTGCGGCGCACGGCCTCGCCGCCGTTGTGCGCGACCTCCACCGAATGCCGGGCGACGTCGGACGATCGCTCGGCGTTGCCGGACACCTCCTCGATCGACGCCGCCATCGATACGATCGATTCTGTCGCGGCCGAGATTTCCCGGGCCTGCGTGTCCGCCGCACGCGCCATGTGCACTGCGGTGCTTTCGGTCTGCTTGGCAGCAGAATCGACCATGATTGCGGTTTCGTTGATCGTTGCGACCAGCTCGCGGAGTTTTTCGATCGCGTAGTTGATCGAGTCGGCAATCGCACCGGTGATGTCCTCGGTCACGGTCGCCTCGACGGTGAGATCACCGTCGGCGAGGCTGCCGAGTTCGTCCAGCAGCCGCAGGATTGCCTGCTGGTTGCGCTCGTTCTGCTCGGTCTGGGCGCGTGACGCGCGCTCGTAGACCGCAGATCTCGCGTTCAGCACCGCGAGCCCGATCAGAAGCGACAGCGCGACGGCGAGCAGCCCGAGTGGCAGATACCACTCGGCGATGCCGCCGGCGTCGTCCGCCTTCAGGTAGATGAGTGCAGCTGCGCCGATCAGCGCGATTGCGAGACCGCCGGCCATGATCGTGAAGGCCGAGGATTTGTCAGAGTTTAGTGCCATGGCTTTGCCGCTTGTGCGTAAAGGTCCTGGAAACCGCGCGCTATTCGGCCGCGGCCTGTAAAAAGGTGCTGCTTTCGATCAGCTGGTAGAGGTCGAATACCGGCCAGATGTCCTGCCCGCGTCTGTAGGCGCCCTGCAGGTAACGGTCGCAGCGCACCGCGGTCTGCGGCCAGCGATCGACCAGCTCCGAATCGACGAACCGGCGGAAGCCCTGCACCTCATCCACGACGAGGCCCGCCGGGACCTCGCGATGGTTGACCGAGATGACGCGAGTGACGCGCCGGAGCGATGTACGGCCGCTGCCGAGCAGGAGCTTCAGGTCGACGAGCGGCAAAAGGTGGCCGCGCAGGTTTGCGATGCCGAGCAACCAGCGTTTCGCGCCCGGGACGCGGGTCATCGCCTCGGGCAGCATCAGCACCTCACGAACCTGGTCTCGTGATGCAACGAAGTTTTCCTGGCCGATGCGAAAGCCGATGCCGACCCATTCGTCGGCGCCGTCGCCGACACCCTTGCCGGCCACCGCCGCGCGGCTGCGGCGTTCGATTTCTCGCAGCAGGTCGAACGGTTGATCGACCAGCGACGCAAGCTCGGGTGCGGCGCTCATTCAGCCGGCCATCACCGAATTGATCTTGGCCACGAGTTCCTTCTGCCCGACCGGCTTGACGATGTAATCGACGGCGCCCTGGCGCATGCCCCAGATACGGTCCGTTTCCTGGTCCTTCGTCGTGACCATGATGACCGGGATGTCGGAGGTCCGCGGATCCTTGGTCAGCCGGCGCGTCGCCTGGAAGCCGTTCATGCCGGGCATGACGACGTCCATCAGTATCAGGTCGGGGCGCGCCGATTCGGCCTGGCGAATGCCCTCCTCGCCGCTGTCGGCAACCAGCGTCTCGAAACCGCCTTTCTCCAGCATGTTCTGAAACAGGTGCAGCTCGGTCGGCGAGTCGTCCACGATCAGTATTACTGCCATCTGCCGTTCCTCAGTTGATCTGGTTGGAGATCGCGCCTAAGAGCTCGTCCTTGGTAAACGGTTTGGTGAGGTACTGCTCGGAACCGACGATGCGTCCGCGCGCGCGGTCGAACAACCCGTCCTTGCTCGACAGCATGATGACGGGCGTGTCCCTGAACACCTTGTTGTGCTTGATCAGCGAACAGGTCTGGTAGCCGTCGAGCCGCGGCATCATGATGTCGACGAAAATCAGGTCGGGATGGTGGTCGGCGATCTTCGACAGGGCATCGAAGCCGTCGATTGCCGTGAACACCTGGCAGCCTTCCTTCGACAGCAGCGTCTCGGCGGTACGCCGAATCGTTTTTGAGTCGTCCACGACCAGGATCTTGAGGCCGTTTAAGCCCCGGGAAGCATTACTCGACACAGGTTTTCCTCGCCCAGCCACGAGCAAACGCAGGCTCGTATCCCCAAACCATTGATTCGCTTCGCAGAATTCGGCGCCTTGCCAGCCGTCCCCCGCGACCGAACTGCCTGCCAGGCCCAAATCGCAAATGAATTTCCATAAAACTGCCAGGCAAAATGACTTGTACCATATTGGCCAAAACGCCGCCACGACGCGGCCCACAGCGGCGCGGACCGGGCACCGCCGCCATGCCGGGACTGATACTGCGCGGTATAGTTAGCCGCCGCCCCGAACGAGGACACCGAACATGTCGCGTCGACCGCTGCGCCTTGGCGTCGTGATGGACCCGATCGAATCGATCAAGCCGAAAAAGGATAGCTCGCTGGCAATGTTGCTCGAGGCAGAACGCCGCGACGCCGACATTCGCTACATGTTGCAGGCCGATCTGAAACTGGTCTCGGGCAAACCGCTCGCTCGCGCACGCCGGCTGAACGTTCGCGACGACGACAACGACTGGTTCGACGTCGGCGACTACGAGGACCTGGCGCTCGCGGACCTCGACGTGATCCTGATGCGCAAGGATCCACCGTTCGACATGGAGTTCATCTACACCACCTACATCCTCGAACGGGCGGAGCAGGCCGGTGCGCTGATCGTCAACAAGCCGCGGGCACTCCGCGACATGAACGAAAAGGCTTACACGGCATGGTTCCCGCAGTGTGCGCCGGAGACGCTGATCACGCGCTCGATGCGCGACATGAAGGCGTTCCTGAAAAAGCACGGGCGCATCGTCGTCAAGCCGCTGGACGGCATGGGAGGCAAGTCGATCTTCGTCGTCAAGGACGGCGACAACAATGCAAACGTCATCTTCGAAACGCTCACCGACCTGCAGCGGCGCTACGCGATGGCGCAGGTGTTCATTCCGGAAATCAGCGCCGGCGACAAGCGCATCCTGCTGATCGACGGCAAGCCGGTGCCGTACGCGCTCGCGCGCATCCCGCCGCCCGATGACAATCGCGGCAACCTGGTGATGGGCGCCGTCGGCGAGGGCCGCGAGCTGAGCGACGCCGACCGCAGGATTTGCGACGCAGTCGGTCCGGCACTGTCGGCCGGTGGGGTCTTGTTTGCCGGCATCGACGTCATTGGCGACTACCTGACCGAAATCAACGTGACCAGCCCGACCGGCATCCGCGAGCTGGATCGCCTGTTCGACCTGAACATCGCCGGCCAGATGTTCGACGCGGTCGAGGCCCGCCGCGGCGCCTGAGGCCCGCCGGCCGCCGGTCCCGGCCGGAGCGGTGACTTACGTCTCACTTGTCAGCATCGCGAGCAGGTAAACTGCACAAATCGTTGATTTCATATGAGACAATGCGGCGCAACAGGGCCGCAGGCTTGGGATAGGTCGCAGTCGTAGAGACCACCTGCGTGGATCGGGCCGGACGGGCCGATCGACCAGTTCGTGCTGGAGGCGCCGCCGGCGGCGGACCGCCTGCCGCCGATGCTGTTCCTCGCCGCGCTGATCCACGGCATCCTGATCATCGGCATTACGTTCAATGCGGTGCTCGGCGACGAGTTCGCAGAGGCGATCTCGCTCGAAGTCACGATCGTCGCCGACCCGGACCCGAACGTACTGACGCCCGAGGACGCCGAGTACCTCGCCCAGGCCAGCCAGGACGGCGCCGGCAACACCCAGGAACAGGCGCGGCCCACCGCGCGCGCCGAGAGCCCGGTGCCGGTGCACAACGACGGTGCGCTGGACGGCAAACGGCTGGCGTACGTCGGCGACGCGAACAACGT
>CALKYK010000038.1 GCA_938003715.1 uncultured Gammaproteobacteria bacterium | reverse complement strand
TGTCTCATCCGGCAGCCGCCCCTCGTTCAGCTCGGCCTCCACCTCGTGCGGCTGCAGGTAATCGTCCGCGTAGGCACGCGCTTTTTCCTGCCACTCGAGCGCGCTTGCCGTCATTTCCAGTTTCATCTTTCTCTCTCGTCAGTGTGATGCCGGGAACGTCGCGCGCAGGAACCGATCCACGGCGCGCTGCGCCGCGTCACGGTCGAACCGCTTCGGATCGACCAGGCAGGATAACCAGAAGCCGTCGGTCATCGACGTGAGCGAGTCGCTGACGGCGCGCGCGTCGACGTCCCGGTAGCCGCCTTCGTCGATGACCTGTTGCACGAGGTCGTGAACGATGCCGTCGTACTTGCGATCCCGTTCCGCACAGATCTTCTGGTAGGTCGGCACGAACTTGACCTCGCCCCAGAACGCGAACCAGACGGCGAGTTTCCTGCGCTCGCAGAGGGCAGGCGACAGGTCCATGGCCATCAATGCCTCCAGTTTTGCGAGCGGATCGTCAGGCGTGTCGGCAAGCGTCTGCATGAAACGCTCGTCGTACTCGGCGGCGAGAAACTCCAGCGTTTCCTTGAGCAGGTTGTCCTTGGTGCGGAAGTGCAGGTTGACTATGCCCTGCGACAGGCCCGCCTGTTTCGCGACGTCGGCCAGCGTCGTACCGCCGAGCCCTTTCGCCGCGATGCAGCGGATCGTCGCGTCGATCAGCGCGCGCCGGCGTGCGGCCTTTGCGGCCGCGCGGCGGCTCAGGTGCGGCGCGCGTGCGGCCATCCCGATTCGCCCCCGGTTCGACAGGACATATCCAGTCACCGTGTCCGTAAGTTACTGTCCACAATGGCGATAATGTCATAAAATGAATGAATAATCATTCATTTTTGTGGACGTCGGGCGGCCCGTCGTGAGATTCTAGCCGCCCTGCAACGATTCGGAGCTCCCATGCGCTCGCTGTCGCGCTCGAACGCGCACTTCAAGAAGGCCCTGACCCGCCTGCCGCTCGGCGTGTCGTCGAATTTCCGCTACTGGGGCGACGAGCGAACGATCTACATCCGCAAAGCGAAGGGCGGAAGAATCACGGACATCGACGGCAACGAGTACATCGACTACCGGCTCGGCTACGGGCCGGCGATCCTGGGCTACGCTGACGACCGGGTCGACGCGGCGGCGCGCGACGGGATGCAGGTCGGCGGCGTGTTCGCTCTCGGCACCGAAGGCGAGTACGAACTGGCGAAGCGCATTTCCGGCATGGTGCCGGCGGCGGAACTCGTGCGTTTCTCGAACTCCGGCACCGAGGCGGTCATGGCCGCGTTGCGCATCGCCCGCGCCCACACCGGCAAGGACGGGCACGTGATCCTGGAAGGCGGCTATCACGGCGTCTTCAGCGAGGTGATGTGGTACGCGAACGTCGAGGAGTGGAGCCCGGAAGACGGCAAACCCGAGGTGCTGCCGTACGGCGATGGCGTACCGGGCATCCTGAAGCGACTGTTCTACAGCGTGCCGCTGAACGATGCGGACGCACTGGAGTCGGTGCTGAAGAAGCACCGGGACGACATCGGCGCGTTCCTGATCGAACCGATCATGGGCAACTGCTGTGGGCTGACCGCGACGAAGGAATACATGCGCGACGTACGCGCGCTCTGCGACCGCTACGACGTGCTGCTGATCGTCGACGAGGTGAAGACCGGGTTCCGCGTGGCGAAAGGCGGCGTCCAGGAGCTGCTCGACGTGCGCGCCGACCTCTGTACGTTCGCCAAGGCAATGGGCAACGGCTACCCGATCGCGGCAGTGGCCGGGGGCGAAGACATCATGCGCAACGTGGGCGACGGCGTCGTGCACGGCGGCACCTACACGGCGCACTCGGTGTCGCTCGCGGCCGCGATCAGGACCCTCCAGATCCTCGACGAAACGGACGCGCTCGCCAGCATCGCGGACTACGGCACGCGGCTGCAGCAGGGGTTGAGCCGCATCCTGGACGAGCGCGGCATCGCGCACTGTTTCGTCGGCCACCCGTCGCTGTCCGGAATGTTCTTCAGCGAGACGCCGCCTGTCGACTACCGTGAC
>CALKYK010000037.1 GCA_938003715.1 uncultured Gammaproteobacteria bacterium | reverse complement strand
CTTCGGCAATCGGCGCTGAATATGGCGGCCGCAGCAGGGTCAGCGCGGTCGCGCGGGCGATGCCCGGGTACGACTCGTTCGCCGCAGCGGCAACGAGCTGCCGGTTCGCGTCGACGTGCCCGGCGCGTCCCGCGTGCAGCGCAAGACCGAAGTGATCAGACGTCGGTTCGCCGTACCAGTCCTGCAGCGCCTTTGTCGCCCACGCGGCATCGCGGTCCGCGTGGCAGGCGTTGCAGGCATTCGGCGCACCCGTTGCGAGGCTCAGATCGGGTCGCGGCACGCGGAAGCTGTGGTCGCGCCGGTCGTCGATCTGCATGTAGGTTCGCACCGGCATGTGGCAATCGACGCAGGCCACGCTGCCTTTTACGTGCCGGTGGTGGGTCGTGTCGTCGAAGCGCGTCGGCAGGTGACAGGTCGCGCAGACGTCGCTGGGTGAGCCGCTGGTCTTGAGTTTCGCGGCGTGCGGCTCGTGGCAGTCGCTGCAACTGACGCCGGCGCGGTACATGCGGCTTTGCAGGAACGACCCGTAGACATAGACCTCGTCGTCGATCTGCCCGTCCGCAAAGTAGAGTCCTGCGTCCAGCAGTGCCGGCACGTGCGTATCGAGCAACGGCCGGCCGAACTCGTAGACCGGGCTCGCAACGCTGCGCCGGGCGTGGCAGCGACCGCAGGCCTCCGGTTGAACCGGCGGCCGCAGGCGCGGTTCGCTGCGCGCAGCAATGCCTGTTTCCGGGTTCATGATCCAGGCTGCGCGGCCGGCGTCGTCGAGGTCCAGCTGCAGTCCCTCGCTGCCGCGCGTGCCGCCGTCGCGCATTGCGGCGACGTGGCGTGACGCCGGACCGTGACAGCCCTCGCAGCCGATGCTGATCTCGGCCCAGGTCGTGCGAAACGTATCGTTGTCGAGATCGTATTGCTTGTCGAGGCCGGTCGAGTGGCATTCGGCGCACATGAAGTTCCAGTTCTGCTCGCGGCCGGTCCAGTGCAGCGGATCGCCCGGAGCAAACGTTTCGCCCGGGTACAGATCGAACCAGCGCTGACCGCCCGAGGCGGCGGGTCGCGCATCCCAGGCCATCGGCAGCGCCTGCAAACGGCCGCCGCGATAGTCGACCAGGTACTGCTGCAGGGGGAAAACGCCGAACGTGTAGGGAATTGCGAATTCGCCGATCTCACCGTCGGCGTCACGCGCGACGAACGAGTATCCGGACTCGCCGGTCACTAATTGGAACGGCCCGGTTGCGCCGCCTGTCGCTGCGGCGACAAAGTCGCCGAGCACGGTGTCCGGCGTCGCGACCTGCATCGCGAGCGCGTGATGCGAGGACTGCCACGCCGCATGCTCGGCCTGGTGGCACGACTGGCAGGAGTCGGAGCCGCTGAACGCGGCGGGTTCGGGCGGCAGAGGTGCCGGCGGCTGGCACGCCGCGAGCAGCAGCACCGCGATCAGCCCGCGGGCCGGGCGCACCCGGACCGACGCAATTATTTCCAGGAACATCGCGAATCGGGCTGGCATTACCGGAACCGCGGCGGGCGCGGTGTATGCGGCAATTGCCGATTTGGGCCGGTGCATTCGCGGGAGAAGCCCGAACGCACCGATGGATCGAAACTACTCGGCGATAACGTTCTCCGCCTGTGGTCCTTTCTGGCCCTGGGTCACTTCCATCGAAACTTTCTGCCCTTCCTTGAGCGTTTTGAAGCCTTCCATCTGGATCGCACTGTGGTGGACGAACACGTCCTGGCCGCCTTCACGTTCGATGAAGCCGAATCCCTTGTCGTCGTTGAACCACTTGACGGTCCCACTCACTCTTTCGCCTGACATAGCTACCTCTTTGTATTACCCGCCGGCTGCGACCGGCGTCTGTGCGCGTCCGCGCTCCCGCGAACAGACGCCATCTTACTCGCAAATGCGCCGCGAGGCCCGCGATTTTGTGATGCTCATGTGAATTTTTGCCGATTCACGGTCCCGGCGTCGCCCTGCGGCCGGCAGGCCAGGGGGCTTCGCGGCGATGCATTCGCACGGAAGTGAAGCGAGCCTCAGCGCTTCTGCACGTACTCGCGACCGAGTGCACGCACCGAGTTGCAGCCGGCGAGCGCGAGTGTCCGTTCGAACTCTGTTTTCAGGATCGACAGCGCGCGCTCGACGCCACGCTGGCCACCGGCCGCCAGGCCGAAGAGGTAGCCGCGGCCGATGCTGCACGCGTTTGCGCCCAACGCCAGCGCTTTTACGATGTGATTGCCGCGCCTTATGCCGCCGTCGCAGATGATCTCGAGGCGATCGCGCAGCGCGTCGGCGACCGCGGCGACGCAGTCCACCGGCGCCGGCGCCGATTCGAGTTGCCGGCCGCCGTGGTTGGAAAGCATGACAGCCGTTGCGCCGGCATCGGCGGCCCGTCTGGCGTCGCTGACCGTCTGCACGCCCTTGACCACTAGCGGGCCGTCCCACTGTTCCCGCAGCCACTCGACGTCCTTCCAGCTGAGTGAGCGGTCGAGCTGACTGTTGATATAGGCCATTACGCCTTCGTTGACCCGGGTCGCGGCACTCGAGCTGGCGGTCACGTTCACCATGTCGAATTCCGGCTTCAGGAGCGCACGAATCGTCCACGGGAAATGGCGCGCGAAACTCAGAACGCTGCGCAGGGTAAACTTCGGCGGCACGCCGAAGCCGGTCACGAGGTCGCGTTCCCGGTTGCCGGCAACCGGCGTGTCGACAGTCAGGCAGATGGCATCGTAGTTCTGTGCCTTGCAGCGGTCGACGAAATCCCGGGTGATGGCGCGATCCTTGAAGACGTAGATCTGGTACATCTTCGGCCCGTCCGTCACGGCGGCTATGTCCTCGATCGTCGTCGTCGCAAGTGTCGACAGGCTGTAGATCATGCCGAACTTCTGCGCTGCCCTCGCGACGGCCGGCTCCGATTCGTGGTGGAAAAGTCGTGACGCACCGGTCGGCGCAATCATGACCGGCCAGTCGATCTCCTTGCCGAACAGCGTCGATCGCGTGTCGATTTCGCTGACGTCCGAGAGCTGTGACGGGAGCAGCTCGTAGTCGCCGAATGCGTCCGTATTGCGGCGCAGTGTCAGTTCGTCGTCCGCGCCGCCGTCCATGTAGTGAAACACCGGCCAGGGCAGCTTGCGTTTCGCAAGCTTCCGCAAGTCGGCAATGTTATTGCAGTGCGCGAGCTTCATCGGCGGAAGCCTATCACGGCACGGCGCGGCGCAACCGCGACTGTTTCCACACCCGGTACGCCTCGAGCGTAACCAGCACGCCGAGATGGACGAGCCCCGGCACGAAATCGAACGCCGAGAATATCCAGTGCAGGAATGTGAGCAGCGCAGCGGCGTAAACCCAGCGATGCAGTTTTTTCCAGATCTTTTTCAGGCGACGCGCGGCCGCGTCATTGCTGGTCAGGGCAAGGACCGCGAACAGCAGCAGCGCGGTCCAGCCGGTCCACATATAAAACTCGCCGGCTTCGTCGAGGATCAGCGACAGGCTCTGCTTGCGTTCGATGTAGACCGCGGTATGCAGGAACGCGTAAGCAAAGCTCGCAACGCCGAGATAGCGGCGCTGGCGGTGCAGCCAATTTGTCCATGTGCTGCCGGGGAACATCAGGCGGAGCGGCGTAATCGCGAGCGTCAGGATCAGCAGGCGCGCCGACAATTCCCCGGAGGCGTGCAGAAGTTCGCCGTAGAAAATCCTGTCACTGGCGTAGCCGAAAAGCATCCAGGCCATCGGAGCGGCCAGGAGAGCCCACACCAACAGGCGGGCGGCGGACGAGTTGGGCGCTGAAACGGCCATGGACCAGGGAGTTTTCCGGATCGGCGCACTATCCGGAAATCGTCCGTAACTGTAAAGATCGTGCAACTACTGCGTGACAAACATGGTCAATACCCGCTCGGACGCGCGGTTCCATCGCCCTGCACGATTGACGGCGCGAATCGGCGCTGGATATGCTTCCGCGCCTCGACGACCCTGGCTTCTGACGCAAAGGACCGGAGTAATGAAGAAACTGAAACTGTTCACCGTGCTCGCTGCCGCATGGCTGGCAATTGCCGCCCCGACGGCAATGGCAGACATGCACGGTGGCGTACTGGACGCAAACACGGCAACCCGCGAGCAGCTTGCATCGCTGCCTCACATGGACGAAACGCTGGCCGATGCCGTGATCGGTGCACGACCGTTCGCGTCCATCCTCGACCTGGATGACCTTCTCGCGAGCGATCTCGACGACGATCAGCTCGAGGACGTCTACGCCCGGCTTTTCGTGCCGATCAGCCTGAACAGCGCATCCGAAGAGGAAATCCTGAAGATCCCCGGCGTCGGCGCACGCATGGCGCACGAGTTCGAAGAGTATCGGCCGTACAGCAATATCGAGCAGTTTCGACGCGAAATCGGCAAGTACGTCGATGAAGAAGAGGTGGCACGACTCGAGCAGTACGTCACGCTCGACTGACGCTTCCGTCGATAAGGGATATGATGCTCGCGCCGGCAACTGCCGGCGCGATGCATTTCAGGAACCGTCGATGTCCCGATGACCGCTGCCGCTGACGCAATTGCGCTGCACCACGAGCGGACCATTTTCGATGGCTGGCGCTCGATATCCGTATCACTCTACATGACGCTGGTCGGCTACGGCGTTCTGGTCGGCATACCGGTCATCAGCACGGCATGGGTGACCTTGCTGGGCTTCTCCGAGGTGGAGGTCGGGCGCGTCGCGGGCGCCGACCTCGGCGGGCTCGCGATCGGCGCGGTGCTGACGTCGGCGATCATCACGAAGTTCAACCGTCGTCACCTCGTACTGATCGCAATCGCCGTCACGGTCGCGGCGAACGCGCTTTGCATGGTGATGGTGAGCTACGAGGAGACGCTGTGGCTGCGCCTGGTAGCCGGCATAGGCAGCGGCGTGTACACGGCGGTGGCGGTTGCGGCGCTCGGGGCGACGGCAAAACCGGCACGCGCGTTCAACCTGATGCTGTTCGCGTTCGCGTTTTCGCAGGCGCTCGAGCTGCACATCCTGCCGCAGCTGACGATGAACGGCATTTACACGGTTTTCATCGGCTGCTTTCTCGTCACGCTCCTGTTCCTGCACTGGATACCGCCGCGCGCCGCTGATCGCGCGCTCGACGTCGAGATCGAGGTCGAGGAACCGGACGGTGACGCGCACATCGAGCACCGCCACGTACCCGCCTACGTGCCCTGGCTGGTGCTTGCCGCAATGTTCTGTACCTACATCAATATCGGCGCTTACTGGACCTACATCGAACTCGCAAGCCTCGCTTCCGAAGCAACGCCCGAGTGGGTCAGTCGCGTACTGGTTTGGTCATCGTTCCTGAGCCTGCTCGGCTGCCTGTTCGCCACGCTCCTCAGCAATCGCTTCGGCCTCGCGCGGCCGCTGCTGGTCACGCTGATCATCCACGCCGGCATCGTCGGCATGCTGGCGTTCGGCATCGACGACCAGCGCATCCTGATCAGCGCATTCACGTTCAACATGCTGTGGATTTTCATCGACGTGTACCAGATGGCGACGATCGCCAACGTCGACCATTCGGGCCGCTTCGCGTCGCTGATGCCGGGTGCGCAGGGCCTCGGACAGATTGTCGGGCCGAACATCGCGGCGTCGATCCTCGGCTACAACCTCGGCTACAGCGCGGTGTTCATCATGTGCGCCTGTGCGTCCCTGACCGCGATGATGATTTACGGCTGGATGTACCTGCGCCTCCGCAAGACGATTCCCGCGCTGGCAGACGCGTCGTAGTGTCCGGCACGCGAGCATCCTGACCTCCGCTCATCTCTGATACCATTCGCCGCCCCACCGGTTCGGGACTGGCATTGACATTGAATAACGATTCACGACGCCGCGTCGCGCGGTGGCTGCTGACCTGCTGCGCCCTCGTCTTCCTGATGGTGATTCTCGGCGGCGTCACGAGACTGACCGGCTCCGGCCTGTCGATGGTCGACTGGCGACCGGTGACGGGTGTATTGCCGCCGCTGAGCGACGACGCCTGGCAGCGCACGTTCGAGATGTACCAGCAGACCCCGGAATTTCTGGAGAAGAACTCGCGGATGGACCTCGCGGGGTTCAAAGGCATCTTCTGGCTCGAATACCTGCACCGCCTGCTGGGTCGCGTCATCGGCATCGTGTTCATCGTGCCGTTCCTGGTATTCGCCTGGCGCGGTGACATCAAGCGACGTGAGTACCCGAAGTATCTCGCGATGTTCCTGCTTGGCGGACTGCAGGGATTGCTCGGCTGGTACATGGTCAAGAGCGGGCTGGTCGACAACCCGGCCGTCAGCCAGTACCGGCTGACGGCGCACCTCGTGCTCGCATTCCTGATCTACACGTACATGCTGTGGGTCGCGCTGTCACTGCTGTTTCCGCGCGACGCGGCGGCGCGGCACCCGTGGTGGAGCAAGAGCGTCACGCTGTCGTCGCTGATCGTGCTGACGATCGTTTCCGGCGGATTCGTCGCCGGGCTCAAGGCCGGCAAGATCTTCAACACGTTCCCGATGATGGGGG
>CALKYK010000036.1 GCA_938003715.1 uncultured Gammaproteobacteria bacterium | reverse complement strand
GGCGGCAGCAGCTCGCCGAACAGCGTGCCCTTGACCACGCCGCCGCCATTGCAGCCTGCCGATACGAATACGCCGCGCTCGATCTCGCCCCACAGCGGGCCGCCGTTCAGGGTGAAGCCGGTAGCGCCGCCCCAGGTATGCGCGAACGCAACGTCGCCGAGCGCCGGGAAACGGCGCGTCAGGCAGTCTTTCAACGACTGCGCCACCGACGCAATGTCCCGCTCGCGCTCGTAGTCGTAGCAGGAACGGACCAGCAGCCGGCCGTCGGGCGTGCGCCGCATCGTGCTGCCGAGGCGATGTGCCGGCAGCAGGCCCCAGCTCGTCACGCCGCCCATGTCGTCGAGGTGCCGCGCCTGCAGCGGCTCGGTCAGCGCGGCGTAGGTGTAGATCGCCGCGACCCGCGAACGGCCGATGCCGAGCGCTTTCGCGAACGCGTTGTTCGCAATGACAACGCGATCGGCGCTGACCGAACCGGCCGGCGTTGTCACACGCATGCGCCCGTCGCGCCGGGCGAGCGACACCGCGGGCGTGTTCTCGTGCAGCAGCACCGAGCGGGGCAGGCAGTCGACCAGGCCGCGTATCAATGCTGCAGGCTGCGCCAGGTAGCAGTGCGGCGAGAAAAGCCCGCTCCGGTAGAAACGTGTGCCGATGCGTGCCTCGAGTTCGTCGCGCGAGAGCGTCTCGTACGGCAGCCCGGCGCCTTCGAGGAACTGCCGGTAGTTTTCGATGGCTGCCTGGCCACCGGCACCGGCTGCCGCGCGATAAACGCCGCTGCGTTCGAGCGCGCAGTCGATGCCGTTCCCGGAGACCAGCGTTTCGATTTTCTGCATCGCGGCCGCAACCAGGTCGTTGCAGGCGCGCATGCGCTGCAGCGCCGCCGGGTCGGCGTCGTTCGCGAGCGAGATTTCGAGCAGGAAACCCGAGTTGCGGCCCGGATTGCCTTCACCGGCTACGCTCGCATCGAGCAGCACGATCGACGCGTCCGGTTCGATGGCGGCAAACCGGCGCGCGGCGGCGACCCCGGTATAACCTGCGCCAATGATGACGACGTCGCAGTCGACCCGGCCGCTGACAGGCGGCCGCGCGAGCCGCGCCGGCAGCAGCGCATTCCAGCCGCAACCGGAGCTGTAACGCGGATAGCAGGCCTTTCCGTCCGGCAATTTCTGACAAATCCAGCCGCGAGTGACGGTTTGCAGCATAAGCCTTTAGTCCGCACAATGCGTGTCGCATTTTCGAGGCGGAGCCTTTCTTGATTCACACTGATGTCGTCATCGTCGGCGCCGGGCCCTGCGGCCTGTTCCAGGTGTTCGAGCTCGGCCTGCTCGGCTTGAAGGCCGAGGTCGTCGACTCGATACGGCAGCCTGGAGGCCAGTGCACCGAGCTGTACCCGGACAAGCCGATCTACGACATCCCGGCCATTCCCGTCTGCACCGGCGAGGAGTTGACCGATGCGTTACTGAAGCAGATCGAGCCGTTCGACTGCGGCATGCACCTGGGCCAGGAGGTGCAGGAACTCGAACGGCTGTCGGACGATTCGTTTCGCCTGAAAACCAGCGCCGGCACCGAGTTCAACGCGAAGGCCGTCGTCATCGCCGCCGGCGTCGGCTCATTCCAGCCACGGCTACTTCGCGTACCGGGCGAGGAAACGTTTCGCGACATGACCCTGCATTACCGTGTCACCGATCCCGGGCAGTTCCACGGCAAGCGGCTCGTGATCCTCGGCGGCGGCGACTCGGCGCTCGACTGGGTGCTGGAGCTCGCCGGCAAGGCCGGCCACATCACGCTGGTGCACCGGCGCGACGAATACCGCGCGATGCCCGATTCGGTAACGAAAATGCGCAATCTCGCGGCGGACGGCGTCATCGACGTCATCGAGAATGCCAAAGCGACCGCGCTGACCGGCGCGTCAGGGAAGCTGCAATCGGTGACGGTGCAGCCGAAGGAGGGCGACGCAATCGAGGTGCCGGCCGATCATGCGCTCGTGTTCTTCGGCCTGGCCCCGAAGCTCGGCCCGATCGCGGACTGGGGCCTCGACATCAACCGCAAGACGATCAACGTCGATACGGAAAAATTCGAAACCTCGGAGCCGGGCATCTACGCCGTCGGCGACATCAACTACTACCCCGGCAAGAAGAAGCTGATCCTGTGCGGCTTCCACGAGGCGGCGCTCGCCGCGTTCGCAATCAAGCAACGGATGGAGCCGGGGCGCAAGGTGCACGTGCAGTACACGACGACGAGCCCGATCATGCACGAGCGGCTCGGCGTCAGCGACCAGGACTGAACGCTACCCGCCGTTGCCGTTTCTCTGTCGGTTTTCGTGCGCACGTTCGCGGAACGCGAGCACCGCCGGTATCCAGATACCGAACAGCGCGTAGCCGAAACCGGCGAACGGCAGCCATCCGTCCGGAAAGGTCAGCGCGAGCACAATAGACAGGACGCAGATTGCCGACGATCCCAGCCAGCAGATGGCCGACGTCTCCGTTTCGTAGAACTCGTATTCGTTGAGTTGTAACGCATCGCGATGCCGTATCGCGTGCCGGTACATCAGGAAAAAGACGAAACAGATGCCGAGCAGACCGCAGCCCATGAATACGAACATGGCTGACAGCTCGTCGTAGGAGCCGACGGAAAAAGAGGATGGAAACCAGCCGCGGCTGGCCCAGGACACGAGTCCGCCGAACATGATGCGCATGGGATAGATGTAGATCAGCATCACGGCCAGCAACGTCGCGCTCAGGAACACGGTGCCGGTATCCCGCAGTCCGTACCGCTCGCTCCATTGCGAATGCGTGTGCCAGATCCAGACGAGCTGTGCAAAGGCGATCACGAACGCCGGGATGCCCTTCAGCGCCAGAATGAATTCGTCGAAGGTCTGCGGAATGTGGTCGAAGGAAATGACTAGAAGTGTCACGGCGAACGCGAATGCCGCATCGACGAAAACCTCGATGCGGGTCATGTTCTCGCCACGCAGCCGAAATCCGTGTTGCACGGGGCAACGGTCGAGGAACTCCCGACTCAGGGTCGGCATGGCGCCGCTGCGTTCAGCCACAGTTGCCGATCAGCCTGTCGACCTGCTCGGAAAAACCGGCCAGCGAGAAATTCACTTCGAGCGGTGCTTCGGAATACGGCGTCACCTCGACGTTCAATCGTTCGCCGTTGCGCAGCAGATCGATCAGCGTCGTGCTGTCCTGGTGCGAAGGGCTGAAGGTTTCACGATTCGACGAGTCGACTTTCCATTTGCGCCAGCTGCGCTTGCCGTCGTCGACCCTGAAACCGAGCTCGGTATTGAACGAGGAGATGAAGCGGCCCCAGTCGATGCGAACGATCAGTCCGGCCTGTTCGCAGCGAACGTGGATCTCCGGCGTCACTTCGCTGCGCCGGGATTCGTCCGGTATCGCCTCGTCGGCGGTCTGCGCAATGAAAACCAGGTGCTCGTTGCCGGGTTCGTCCCGGTGGTCGACGTAGACCCAGGCCTCGCTTGCGGCTGCAAGTCCTGCCGGAGCGCACGCGAGCACTGCGACAAGGGCGCGACGAAACGGTTTCATGTTCTTGTTCCGCTGTATCGGGAGCCGTAGCGTAACGAAAATCGCGGCACGGCTCATCC
>CALKYK010000035.1 GCA_938003715.1 uncultured Gammaproteobacteria bacterium | reverse complement strand
TGAGCATGGAGCCGCGCACGGCGATGGGGTACTGGCAGAACGGCACCTGCTACGTCTACGGCTCGGCGCAGAGCCAGAGCTTCTGGATCCCGAGTCTCGCGCGACTGCTGGGCGTCGAGCAGAAAGACGTCGTCCTGATCAGCGAGAACACCGGCGGCGGCTTCGGCTCGAAGATCTCGGCCTACCCGATCGCCGCGCTCCCCGGCTACTTCTCGAAGAAGATCGGCCGCCCGGTGCAGCTTCGCGTCACCCGCGAGCAGGAGTACTACATGGGCTCGGCACGGGTCGGTTTCCAGGGCTGGATCAAGATGGGCTTTGCCGCGGACGGCCGCATCACCGCCACCGACGTCTTCATCGTCGAGGACATCGGGCCGAACGCGACAGGCGGCGACGCCTCCTCGGCCGGCGGCGCGATATCACTGGTTTACGATCCGAAAGCGATGCGCTTCCGCGGCGTGCCGGTGCTGACAAACACGACGCCGCGCGGCGCGCAGCGCGGACCGGGACAGAACCAGATCGCCGCGGTCATGGCGCCGATCATGGACAAGGCGGCGAAGGCACTCGGCATCGACCGCCTGGAGATCCGCAAGATCAACGCGGTGCACAACGACACGATCGTCTACGCCGACCGTCAACCGGTAACTAGTGCATACATGGACGAGGCGCTCGACAAGGGCGCCGAGATGTTCGACTGGGAGAATCGCAAGAACCAGCCGAAGAAGAACGGCAGCAAGGTGCGCGGGCTCGGTATCGGCCAGGGCTATCACTCGGCCGGCGCGAACGGCTTCGACGGCCTGGTTCGCATCACGCCGGACGGCAAGCTGCACGTGCACACGGGCGTCGGAAATCTCGGCACCTATTCGTATGCTTCGACATCGCGCGCGGCGGCCGAAGTGCTGAAGTGCGACTGGGAGAACTGCGAGATTCACCGAGGCACGACCGAAGCGAACCTGCCGTGGAACTCGTACCAGGCGGGCAGCGTGTCGATCTTCACGCACACTCGAACAAACTATGTGGCAGCCATGGATGCGCTGGGCAAGATGAAGCAGATCGCCGCGGACACGATGGGCGGTTCGCCCGATGACTACGACGTCGACGGCGTACGCGTGTTCAGCATTGCGAACCCGGCGCAGGGCATGTCTTACGGTGCCATAGCCGCGCGGGCGATCCAGCTCGGCGGAGAGTACAGCGGCGAGACCTGGCCCGAGGACATCAACGAGCTGACGCAGCGTTCGGTGCAAAACCTGGCCGGCACGGGTCTGATCGGCGTCGCAAAGGACAACCTGCCGCGCGAGGGCGTGATTCCCGGTCTCGCGGCGGCGTTCGTCGAGATCGAACTCGATCTCGAGACCGGCAAGTACGAGATCCTGGACTACGTCGGCATCGCCGAGTGCGGCACCGTCGTGCACCCGCAGGGGCTCGCGCAGCAGATGAAAGGCGGCGCGGTATGGGGCATGGGCATGGCGGCAACCGAGCGTCACGTCTACGACCCGCAGAACGGGCTGCCAGCGAACGTCGGTTATCACCAGTGCGGCATCCCGTCGTATCTCGACGTGCCGTCCGTGACGCGCACCGACGCAGTGGACCTCCCGGACCCGCAGAACCCGTTCGGCGCGCGCGGTATCGGCGAGCCATCGATGGGCTGCTCCGTCGCAGCGCTGACGTCGGCAATATCGGACGCGCTCGACGGGCACATATTCGGCCGCACGCCGATCAGCGCCGACATGATCGTCAACCACGTGACCGGACGCGGACAGTCGTTCCGGCCGCTGCAAACCAACAATTTCTGAGGTAGCCATGGCTTCTTTCGACGTAATGCCAGACGTCCAGCTCTACCAGCCGGCAGCTCTGGACGATGCACTGGCGCTGGCCGACGAGCTCGGCCGCGACGGCTGGTTGCTGGGCGGCGGGCAGGACACCTACGGCTGGCTCAAGGACCGCGCCAAGCAGCCGAAGGCGATGATC
Organism: uncultured Gammaproteobacteria bacterium; assembly: GCA_938003715.1. Taxonomy (GTDB): domain Bacteria; phylum Pseudomonadota; class Gammaproteobacteria; order Steroidobacterales; family Woeseiaceae; genus SZUA-117. The sequence goes on along the minus strand of CALKYK010000035.1, from coordinate 436 downwards.
GACCTGACCGGCATCGAGGGCCTGAACGGCATCCGCGACACCGGTGACGGCATCGAGATTGGCGCAACGACGACGCTGCGCGACATCATCCGCGACGAGCGCGTGAATCGTGACTACCCGCTGCTGTCGGCGGCGGCCGGGCGCGTCGCAAGCCCGCAGATCCGCAACGTCGGCACGCTCGGCGGCAACCTGGTCCAGGACGCGCGCTGCTGGTACTACCGTCGCGGGCTGAACTGCTATCGCGCCGGCGGCAACACCTGTTACGCGGACGGCCCCGAATCGATGAATCGCGAGCACTGCGTATTCGGTGCCAGCCGCTGCGTCGCCGTCAGTCCGTCGGACACGGCCACGGCGATGGTTGCGCTCGACGCCACGATGGTCGCAGCATCGAGCGGCGGCGAGCGCACGATTCGGGCGGAGCGGTTTTTCGTCGGGC
>CALKYK010000034.1 GCA_938003715.1 uncultured Gammaproteobacteria bacterium | reverse complement strand
TCGTGATCGGCACCCAGTGGGGCGACGAAGGCAAGGGCAAGAACGTCGACCTGCTGACCGACAAGGCCGCTGCGGTCGCGCGCTTCCAAGGCGGGCACAACGCCGGCCATACGCTCGTCATCGACGGCAAGAAAACGGTTTTGCACCTGATCCCGTCCGGCATCCTGCGCGACGGCGTCCAGTGCCTGATCGGCAACGGCGTCGTACTCTCGCTCGAGGCGCTCATCGAGGAGTCCGGCAAGCTGATTGCAAGCGGCGTGCCGGTGTACGAGCGCTTGCGCATCAGCCCGCGCTGTCCTCTGATCCTGCCGTCCCACGTCGCGCTCGACCTGGCACGGGAAAAGGCGCGCGGGTCGTCCGCCATCGGCACGACAGGGCGCGGCATCGGCCCGGCTTACGAAGACAAGGTGTCGCGACGGGCGCTGCGCGTTTCCGACCTGTTCGTGCGCGAGAAATTTGCCGCCAAGCTTGGCGAGATACTCGACTATCACAACTTCCTTTTGCAGAACTATTTCGGTGCGGCCCCGGTCGATTTTGCCAAGACACTCGACGCCGCCTTGAAATCGGCCGAAACGATCGCGCCGATCACGGCCGACGTCACGCAGATCCTCCAGGACCTTGCGGACGCCGACAAGAGCATCCTTTTCGAAGGCGCGCAAGGGACGTTTCTCGACATCGACCACGGCACTTATCCGTTCGTCACGTCGTCGAACACGGTTGCTGCGGCGGCAAGCACGGGGACGGGCGTGGGCCCGCTGAATCTCGATTACATCCTCGGTATCGTGAAGGCCTACACGACGCGAGTCGGTGCGGGCCCGTTCCCGACCGAGCTGTTTGACGACATGGGTGCCCATCTTGGCACCGTCGGCGCAGAATTCGGCGCAACAACCGGCCGGCCGCGGCGCTGCGGCTGGTTCGACGCGGTCGCGCTGAAACGCTCCATCGTCAACAGCAGCGTGTCCGGACTATGTGTCACCAAGCTCGACGTGCTGGACGGACTCGAAACGGTGCGCATCTGCGTCGGCTACACGATCGACGGCGAACCGATCAGCGGCTTGCCCGTCATCGTCGACCGTTTTGCCGACTGCCAGCCGGTCTACGAGGATATGGACGGATGGAGCGATTCGACGGTAGGGGTTACGGATTACGCCGGGCTACCGAAAAACGCGCAGAAATACCTCGCTCGAATCGAGGAGCTGGTCTCGACGCCGATCGATATCATCTCCACCGGTCCCGACAGGGACCAGACGATCGTCAAGCGGCACCCGTTCGCCTGACCGGCTACTGCATCGTCACTACGAACAGCCCGTTGCTCCTGTCGCTGGCAATGAGGTTGCCTGACGGAAAATAGGGATAAACGCTCCAAAGCCCTTCGAAGCCGACGCCATCACCGGCCGGATACGTATCGAAAAACGCGATTTCCGAAATTTCACTGTTGCCGAGGTCCTGGAATTCGAGCACACGCGGCCTGATCGGATATTGCGCCTGGTAGCCCCGATTACCGAGCACGTACATGTTGTGGTCGATCGACGGCGTCGGCGCCTCGTACGTTGACACGTACACCGGCGCGTCGAGGTCGGATACGTCGAAAAGGATGGTTCGGGTCGGTACGCCGAAGTTTTGCTCGTCCAGTTCGTCGCCGAGCAGGAAATAACGATGGTCTTCGGTCAGCCAGCCCTGGTGTACGAACGCAAGCTGTGGATAGGTTGCAGTCGAAATCGTGAATGTATTCGTTTTTACCTGTACGTTTTCGATGCCGAAGTGATTACCGTTCGAGCTGAAGCAGATTTCCTGACCGGCGTACAGGACATCGGGGCCCTGGTAGACGACGCACTGGGTGTCGTGAGTATCCGCACCGATGTGGCATGCCTCGAATACCGGGCTGCCGGGTATGGAGATATCTACGATGTGGAGTCCCTCGCCGCACGTATTCGAACCGACCGCGTACAGGTAACCAGTGTCCTCGTTGATTGCAATATTGTGCGCATTGCCGAAGTCCGTGTAGACAACATCCGCATTGAAGGATTGCGGTGTCGTTACACCGCGCAACCGGGTCAGGTCGAATACCTGCAGACCGTGCGCCCCTGCGCCGTCGGCGACGACATAGACGTGGTCCTGATAGACCTTCATGTCACGCCACGTCGATTCCACGGTATTCGTCGGCAACCGTCCGAGATAGACCGGGTTCTCCGGATCGGTGACGTCGACGAAAGCCATTCCGTTGGTCAGCCCCATCAAGGCGTATTCATTGCCGTTCTGGGTATCGACCCAGCCCCAGATGTCGTTGCCGCGGCTGCCCGTCACGCCTCCCATGTCGGTCAGCGGCACGCGGGATCGCAGCGAAATGCCGGAGCAGGCGAAATCGGCCGCCATGCCGCCGGTGCAGGTCGCCGCCGCGGTTGCCAGACCCGGTGGCGGCGGCGGGGGTGGGGGAGGAGGGGGCGGAGGCGGGGGCGACGTACCGCCGCCACTGCTGCTGCTGCACCCTGCGAGAACCAGGAGCGCTGCGACGAGCGCGCCAAAGCGTTTTGCTGAATTCATGTGTTGCGGTCTCCCCTGGAAGGTATCGCCGGCGCTCCGGCCCCGCATCGGGCGTTCTTGCAGCACCTTGCAATTCGGTAAGATTCGCAACCCTAGCAGAGGTTCCGCCGCAACAACGCGAACGGGTCGGCATTTCGACCGGCATCGTGCACCGCAGCGGCGGACGGGACCCGAACTTACCGTAAGGACAACTCGAATTGACGGCGCGATCATTGCTTTTCAAAGCCGGGCCGGCTGCGCTCGCCGAGATTCGCCGGGACGGATTCGCGCCGGAGCGGATCGGCACGATTGCCGGCGCCTCCGGCGGCGCGAAATGGCTGGTCCTGAGCCAGCTCGATCGCGTTATTGCGCACGACATACTGCCCCGCCTCGAAGGCCCCGTGCACCTGGTCGGTTCGTCGATTGGCGCCTGGCGTTTCGCCTGCTACGCGATGCACGATCCCCTGGCAGCAATCGATCGATTCGAAGCCGCCTACCTGCACCAGCACTACAGCGAGCGTCCGGACGTCGACGAGATCAGCGCGAAGAGCCGCGAAATTCTCGACACGGTGCTCGGCGAGTCGGGTACCCGGGAAATCCTGGTCCATCCGGTCTTGCGCACACACATTCTGACCGTCCGCAGCCGCCACCTCGCTGCAAGCGAGCGACCGCCATTGCTCGCGGCCAGCCTGCTCCTCGCGGCATCACTGAATGTCGTCAGCCGGCGAACGCTGGGCGCGTTCTTCCGCAGGAGCCTCTTCTACGACGCACGCGACCTGCCACCGTTCTTCGACCTGCGCGGATTTCCGCTGGACCGGATCGAACTGGCACCTGAAAACCTCGGCGACGCAGTGCTCGCTTCCGGCGCGATACCGCTGGTCCTGAACGGCGTGCGTGACATTCGCGGTGCACCACGCGGCCTGTACCGCGACGGCGGAATCATCGATTATCACCTCGACCTGCCGCTCGACGACGGCGAACGGCTGGCGCTGTATCCACATTTCTTTCCGTATCTCGTACCCGGCTGGTTCGACAAGAAACTGGCCTGGCGACGGCACACGGCCACGAACATGGAACGCACGATACTGGTGTGTCCGTCGCCCGAGTTCGTCGCGGCGCTGCCCAACGCGAAAGTGCCGGACAGGCGCGATTTTCAGACGCTTTCCCCCGAACTGCGGGTCAAGGTATGGACATCCGTGGTCAGCGCGTGCCGCGCGCTTGCCGACGAGTTGCACGAGGTGCTGGCGAAGGGTCGATTGGCGGAGCGGCTCGAGCCGCTTTGACCCGGCGGTTCAGGCGTTACGCTTGCAGCGCGCAGTCAGCATCTTGTGCACGGCCTCGACGTCTTCGTTCAGCAGGTAGTCCCGCTCGTCCTTCCAGCCGGTAAACATCGGCAGGTTGCGTTCGTTGACGACGAGGTAGCTGCTGCTCTGCTGCGACTCGATCTCCCATCCGGGCACGGCGATGACCGGGCGCACCCGCACGTCGACGCCTGTCTTCTTGCGAATCTCGCGCGCCAGCTGTTCCGACCTGCGGCCGGAGCGTTCGACCGACATCGTCAGCTTTCCGGGCGCAAATGTGAGCTGGTCGCCGTCGAGTTCGACGGTGTTGCGACGCCCGGCCTTTTTTGCGATGACGCTGATCGTGTAGATGCCGTGCAGTCCGACGATGACGTGATCGATGACCCCGGCGTGCGTATTGACGTCGTGGAAGACCCGGTTTCGATTCGACGTGATGCGCTGCAGCGCGTGGCCCACCGCCATGTTCGCATCCCGAACGAACGACAGCTGCCGTGTCCGCAGTACGATGTGGCCGATTCGTACCAGCACGAAGCCGGCAGCCGCGACGAGCAGCACGAGCACGGCGATGAGCTGCCATTGCGGCACCTCGTCAAACATGCCCTGCGGCGGCAGGAGGTAGAAGATCAGAAAAATGACGGCGAAGACGAGCGCCGAGACGAGGTAGACGGACTGTTCGCGGTTGAGTCGCGCCAGGTCGTCGCGGCATCGCTGTGCCGCCTCGCGCATGATGCTGTCGGGAAAGTGTGTGCCGCTCGCGGATCTGGCGAGGAAGTGCCAGCTCTTCACCACCAGCAGGAACAGGGCCGTGCTTGCCAGCGCGATGATGCCAGCGCCACTCAGTGCGGTCAGATCCATGCCGGCGATCACCTGTCCTCGACTGGTCCGGGGAGAATGACCAATGTTGCGGCAGGCCGCTGTGCGCCACTGTGACCTGTATCACACTGGACCCGTCGCGACGCCGCCATTCGCGCCGGCGGCCGGCGTACCGTGAAACCGTTCACAGTCACTTGCGCTGTCGGCTTGCTACGGTCCGAAAGGATCTTCCTTTCCCTGCCCCGCGGCAGAATCGAAGGAGCAAACGATGCATACCCGGATTGCTGGACTACTGACACTGTCGACTCTGTTCGTCCTGAGCGGCTGCGCGACGATGAGCGCCGACGAATGTGCGATGAGCGACTGGCGCACGATCGGCTACGAGGACGGATCGATGGGCTACACGGCCGCGCGCATCGGCGAGCACCGCAAGGCGTGCGCGAAGCATGGCGTCGCACCGGACTTCAACGCCTACCAAACCGGCCATTCGGAAGGCGTGCGCCAGTATTGCCAGCCGTCGCGCGCATTCAACGTCGGCGCCGGCGGAGGCCGCTACAACGGCATTTGCCCGTCCGACCTCGAACCGGACTTCGTGGACGCTTTCAACTCCGGCCACCGCCTGTACCAGCTTCGCTCGAACGTGAACTCGGCGAACTACCAGATCAACGCCAGGCGCGCCGAACTCGAGCGGACCGAGGACCAGATTCGCCAGGCCGAAGCCGACCTGATCGATCCGGAAACGCCGACGGAGGACCGCATCCTGCTGCTGGTCGACCTGAAGGACTACGCCGAACGCAAAGGTGCGCTGGAGGCCGAGATCGTCGAGCTGATCGAGGAGCGAGCCGGCTACGAGCGGGACCTGGCTGCCTACGAGGCATACATCGCCGACAGCGGTTTCTGATTCGTCCGCACTGATCGAATGAAGCCGCGGCTCGCGAGAGCCGCGGCTTCGTCTTGTCCAGCCTCAGGAAAAATAGTCGTCCGGTTCGCTGTCGCGCCGGTCGCGATAGCCTCGCTGGTCCTTGCGGTGTTTCCCGGTTTCCCCGGTGCCGAAGTTGCGTACCAGCCCGCTGCGCCGGTCGAACCCCGAGCGGCGGTCCTTGTGGTGCACGAACCGGCAGTGGCATTCCGCCGCATCGCATTCGTCGAGCGGTATGCGAGGTGCCGCGCTGGACAGGAATCGCCTGCCGTCCAGCGCCTTCGCCGCATTGCAGGCATCGCGTGCGAACTTCAGCGAAACGGCGTGAAACTTCGTCGAGGAGGGCAGCTTGCGGCGCGATTCGGCAGGCCTGGCTGTACCCGACTCCTTGCGGCGCAGGAACAGCCACGCGCCGATCACCACCGCGACGAGCAGGATAGCGAGCAGAATTCTCATGGAGAGCGAAGTCCCTTTGCGTTCCCTTGCGTCTAACTGTAGCGACGTCGCCCCGACTTCGCACGTCCAATCCGGTCAAATGGCGGACGAGATCACAGGAATTCGTCGGTCACGCGTTCGAGGACGTGGTCGCGCAGGTCCGTTTCGAGCGGTTCGAGTACCTCGACCGAGCGCTCAAGGTCCGGCAGGAAAACCTTTTGCAGGAGTTCCGCTACCGCGGCCGGGTGCGAGGTGGCCACGTTGACTTCCTTGTTGATCTCGAGACTCAGCTTGTCGAAGTTGGCCGTGCCGACGCAGGCCCAGCCGTCGACGATCATTGCCTTGACGTGGTTCATGCCCGGATAGCGAAATACCCGGATACCGTTTTTCAGCATGCGATTGATCGTGACCCTGTTGCTCGCGTCGTGCGAGCCGTGGTTGCCGTCGTCCGGCACGATCACGCGTACGTCGACGCCGCGCCGGCGCGCCTGTGCCAGCTCGAACAGTATGATGTCGTCGGAAAAGTAGCTGTTCTCGATCAGGATATAGCGCTTCGCACGCCGGATCGCGCCCAGCTTGGCGCGATAGATCTGCGAGTCGAAGTTGCGCGTGTACAGGAGGCGCAGCGGGTAGCCGATGTCGTCGGCGCGCCTCTGCGGACCCCTGATGAACGAGAAAAAGTTGGCCAGGTCACCGAGCGGGCTCGCGGCGGACCATGCCCGGTCGGTATCGAACTGCAGCTGGTCGACGACAGGGCCGTGCAGTTCCATCATCAGGTCATGCCACTCGTAGCGGTACTCGCGGCCGATATTCATGCCGCCGAGGAATGCAATGCGGTGATCGACGATTGTCGTCTTCGTGTGATCGCCGGTCAGCCAGGGGTTGGCGCGCTTGCGTACACGGACGTTCGAGTCGTACTGCAGGTAGCTCGCCATCGACAGTGGCACCCGGTGCCGGTGTGGCATGGACTCGGGATCCGTCTGCAGCGCCATCAGGTTGCCGATGCCGTCGACGATCACCCGGACCTCGGCCGTTTTCGATTTCTCGCGCAGGGCGTCCGCGACCATCACGGCGAAATCGTCGTTGTCGAAGATATAGGTCCGTATGTCCACCGACCTGCGCGCCGATTGCACCGCATCGAGCATGCGGGCGAAATACTCGCTGCCGTCGACGAGGAAGCGGATCGTACCGCGGGTCGCGCGTGTACCGCTGATGCGATCGAGTTGTTCCTCCCAGGCGATCAGGTCCATGCCCGCATGGCCGGCGACCGGCGGTACCGGTGCGGTTTCGAGCGCCGGAAAACGCGCGGTGTCGATGGCGACGCGGCGCAGCAGGCCGCCGGCGGACTTGAGCATCCAGGAACCGAGCGACATCGTGTTCGACACCGGACGATTGAGCGGATCGACGCGAAACGAGCGGGCGAACAGCAGGCCCGCCTGAGCCAGCGCCGCCGTGCGCCGCACCGGGCGGCTGCCGGAGACGGCGACGCCTTCCTCGGCAGGGGCGACGTGCTCAACGTGAATTTCCCGAACGAGATCGTATTCCGGCGTTTCGTTCTGTGTTGCGCAGGCAGCCAGTGACGAGGTGAGGAATGCGATCGCGATGCCCGCTGTCGAATGCTGATTCATGCGCTGACTCCCGGCTCGCCGGGGCCGGGAAATCGGCCCGCGGCTCGGGAGTCAACTCTGGCAGTCCGGAGCCTTCCGCGCCTGACGACAGCCGGAAGAACTCGCGTTCAAGCCGGAACGTTTTCCTGAGATTTGCCTGATGGGCGAAAAACCGCCTGCGAATCAGGGTCCTGTACGGCGTATCAGCGTGGTGCCAGGCGGATGCGGAATGCCTCGTGCGCCTCGACGCGCTCGCGACTGAAGATGAGCGGGAAGTCGCCGTCCGTCGCCCACCCGTCGAGCAGGTTGCCGTAGAACTGCGAGCGGGGATCGCCGGACTGCCCGGGCGCGTTCGTCATCGTCGCATCGTCCCAGTTGCCGACGTCCAGTACCTGCCGATACGACGCGCCGGATCGCACCAGCAGGTCGCGTGGCGAGAAGCCCGTGTTGTTGGTGGTGTTGCTGCTGCCACCGCGCGGGTACGCCGGGTAGCGCATCCGCTCCGCAAGATCCGCGTCGGCGAGATGCAGCAACGGATGTTGAAAGCGGATTTCGTGCAGCGCGCCCCAGCGCCAGGTTGCCGGATCGTCTCCCAGCAGCGCACGCGCCTCCGCAAACGCGGATACGAGTGAGGCGCCGATTGCCCCGTGCGCCCGGTCCTCCGCCATCAGGCGCAGGACGCCCTTCGAGGCCATGCCCGCGACCAGGTACGGCGCCTCGGGCAGCAGAACCTCGGCCAGTGCCGGCCGCAGGTGCCGGTAGTACCAGATCACGTACAGCGCGGCAGCGGACGAATCCGCCGCGAGTACGCCGTCCCAGCCGCGAAGCATGTCGACGGCCGGACCGTCGAATTGCGCCGGGATGCGATCGATCGCGGCACGGGCCAGCAGCGACAGGTAGTCGCGCTGCAGATCCGTCGAGTCGGCCAGCGTGTGTTCGGGCTGTGATTCCAGCACCTGCCACACGCGTCGGTATCGCCAGCCGTCGTTCCACTCGAATCCCATCGGGTACTTGTCGATCGGGTAGTCCGGTGGCAGGTTCATCGAGTTTGCCGACCCGGTGAATCCGCGCACCGGGTTGTACTCGACCGGCAGCACGTCCATGTCGAAAAAGCCCTGCCATTCGTAGCGGCCGTCGCCGGGAACCGGCATGAGACCGTCCCAGTTGCCGCGCCGCGGAAACAGGCCTGCCGGTTTGTAGCCGATGTTACCGTCGACGTCGGCAAACACCTGGTTCTCCGGCGGCGCGCCCCAGCGATTGAGGGCGGACAGGAATTCACGCCAGTTTTGCGCCCGCATGTATTCCACGCTGCCGAAGTAGGGCGCCATGCCGGGCTCGAGCCAGGCGGCGCGCACGGCGAACGCGTGGCTTTCCGTCTCGTGCACGACCGGACCGTGACGCGTGAACTTCAGTTCGACCTCGACGTTGCCCGCGTCCCGCACCGCCACGGGCTCGCGGATTGTCCGGAACGCTTCGGTGGCACCGTCATACACGTAGCCGCCGTCGCGTTTGGCGTAGACGTACAGGTCCTCCTGGTCGATGTAGAAAATCGTCAGCCCGAAGGCGATGCGCTCGTTGTGTCCGATCGAGATTCCGGGCAGAGCCGGTTCGCCGGCGCCGATCACGTTCAATCCGGGTGCCACTAGGTGCGCGATGTAGCGCAACGAGGGCACTGCGTGTGTCCGATGCGGATCGTCGGCGAGGATCGGCCTGCCGGTCGCGCTGCGTTCCGGCGCGACGACCCAGTTGTTGCTGCCGAGGCTGGGATCGAACGTCGCCTCTCTGGCGACGTCCGCCGACTGCTTCGGATGGTCGAAGCGCACCGGGCCCTTGGCGAGATAGTAGGTATCGAGCACGTCGGGCGGCACGATGCAGGGATCGAGCCCTTCGGGTATCCGGGTGGTCCACTCCGGCTCCAGCGGTTGCCAGTAGCTCGCAACCTCCAGTCCCGCGCGGCAGGCGATCTGCGCGCGATTGACCTCGCTGCCGACGTTGCTCCAGAGACCGTGGCCACGTATCCGGACGACGTCGGACGGCGACCAGTGCGCCGGTCGGTAGTCCAGCAGCGCGAATTCCGGCGGCAGCAGCGCCGGTCGTTCCTCGACGAGCTCGATGTACGCGTTGATGCCGGCGGTAAATGCTTCCGCAATGCGCTTCGCATCCGACCCGTAAGCCAGCCATTCCCGGTACATATCGCCGCGATACAGGAACAGGCGTGTCGCGCGGTCCTGCTCCAGGTACGCATCGCCGAACACGCTCGACAGCTCGCCCAGTCCGCGCCGGCGCCAGACGTCGATCTGCCACAGCCGGTCGCGCGCCGCATTGAAGCCCTGCACGAAGAATGCATCGTAGTGCGTATTCGCGTAGATGTGCGGAACGCCCCATTCGTCGACGATGATTTCAGCCGGCTCTTCGAGCCCCGCGACGGTGTAACTCGCATCGTCGGCACCCGCGCAGGCGCAGACGGCGAGCAGGGCGGTGAAGGACAGCGATCGTGGATTCATGAGCGATTCCCGGGTGTCAGGTGAAAGCAGCAGCGAGGTCGTGCGGCGTCTCGAGCAATAGGTCCGCATCGGCGCCTGCGAGCTCGTCGCGGCTGCCGAAACCCCAAAGCACGCCCAGCGCCGGAATTCCGTTCGCTTTTCCGGCTGCTATGTCGACAGCGCGATCTCCGATCATCACGGCGCGACGCGCGTCAAGGCCGTTCGCCACCAGGTTTTGGAGCTGCGAGGCTTTGCGAACGCCGACGTCACCCCCGTCGACGAACGAGAAGCAGGGGCCGAGACCGAACATCTCGACGATGCGCGTCGCATAGTCGACGCGTTTCG
>CALKYK010000033.1 GCA_938003715.1 uncultured Gammaproteobacteria bacterium | reverse complement strand
CTTTCACGGGTGGCAGGGCACAGACGAGGGTTAAAATGCGGGGCGAGGGCTACGCAGGCGCAAGGCAACGTGACGACGAGGAGGCCGAGATGGCAACGGGACGCGAGTTGGATGGAAAGCGGGTGCTGACGTTCGTGGGGGATATCTACGAAGACCTGGAACTGTGGTATCCGAAGCTGCGACTGATCGAGGCGGGGGCCGAGGTGGTCGTGGCCGGGCGCGAGGCGGGCGAATTCGATGATCTTCACGTCCCGGAGCGGACCCATGATTCCGTGCCGTTCAGGCTGCGACGGACACGAGCGTGTCGATCAGAGGCTGCCGCACAGGTGGCCGCCGTCGACGGCGATGATGCTTCCGGTCATGTAGCTGCCGGCATCGGACGCAAGCAGCAGCAGCGGCCCGGCTATTTCCTCGAGTTCGCCGACCCGACCCATCGGCACACGCTGCCTGACCATCGCCTCCGCTCCCTTTTCAAACTGGTCCTGATTGATCTCGGTGATGAAGTAGCCGGGCGCCAGCGCATTGACACGAATGCGATACCGCGAAAATTCGAGCGCCATCGCTCGGGTCAGGTGTACGACGCCGGCCTTGGCGGCGATGTAGGAGGCCAGCGCCTTGCTGACGCGCAGCCCGAGGATCGAGGCGATGTTGATGATCGAACCGGGCTTGTCGGCGCGGATCAGCGCTGTGGCGACGGCCTGCGCCATGACGAAAACGCCGCGCAGGTTGGTGTCCATGACGGCGTCCCAGTCCTCGATCGACTGCTCGGTGATGAACCCCTGCCGGGCGATGCCGGCATTGTTGACGAGTATGTCGGGCACGCCCGCCTCGCTGACCGCTTCGCGGACGCAGTTCGTCACCGACAGCGGATCCGTGACGTCGAGTTCGACGCAGAACGCGGTGCCCCCCTTGTCGCGCACGATATCGGCGGTTTCCTCGAGTTTCTTGCGCCGGCGCGCGGCGGGGACCACGGTGGCGCCGGCATCGGCGAGCGTCAGGGCAAACTGCCGGCCGAGGCCGGATCCCGCGCCGGTGATCAGCGCGACCTTGTTGTCGAGTTCGAACATGTGCACGCGCCCTCCCGGCGTGTGAGGCGTTGTCTGGGTCTATCGTTTCTTGGTCTTGTAGGTGCCCGTTGCCGTCGCGCAAAGCAGGTTTTTCTCCGGGTCGTAGAGCTTCGCGGTGGCGAAAAACAGCGAGCCGGTCTTGCGCACCAGTTCGCCCTCGGCGACCGCCTTTTTCGCCTGGTGCGGCGCCATGAAGTTGCAGTTGATGTTGACGGTGATGGACACGTAGTCGTCGGCAATGCCGTAGCTCCCCGCGACGCCGCCGACGATGTCGAGCAGCGACGAAATGACGCCGCCGTGCAGGTAGCCGATCGTGTTGCGCTGTTCCGGCCGGACCGGCATTTCGATGCGCGCGAACCCGTTGCGCCACGCCGTCAGGCGGAAGCCCAGGAATTCGAGATAGGTGCCCGTGTACAGGCAACTTTCACGCAGCAGGGTGATCGATTGTTCTTTGGTGAAGACGCCATTGCTCGCGAGCTGCGAAGAGTTGCAAGATAGATATCGGGCTCCGGCCGGACCCGGTAATTGTCGGTCTGGTCGGAATAGATGATCGTGCCGTTCGCATTCGCGACCAGCACGGTCGGCAGTACCGTGTCCGGTCCGTGATCGCCGGGCAGACCCACCGGCACGCCGTTTTTCACAGCGATGCCGAGCGATTCCGCGACCCGGTTGCCGTTATCGACCAGGAACCGGTAGCCGACGGCAAGCTGCTCCGCGAGCGCCCGCGTCTCGTCTCCGGACTGCGGGCTGATCAGCGCGACGGTTGCGCCGAGCTTCTCGAACTCGGCGTGGCGCTCCGCGATTTCCCGGATTTGCGCCATGCAAACCGGGCACCAGTTGCCGCGATAGAACAGCAGGACGGCGGGACGGCCGGCAAGATCGGCCACGCGAAACGTCTGCCCGTTGCTGTCGTCCAGTTCGAAGGACGGCAGCTTGTTGCCGACCGACAGCGTCAGGCTCTCGATGCGACCGAAGCGCGAATACCAGAATACGTACAGCAGGAACAGGAAGCCGGCCGCCAGCGCGACCCCGGTCGGTCCCCAGCCGCCGCTGCCTTCCATGAACTGCTCCCAGCCTGCAACCATGACCCCTGCGGACGCGATGAGCAGCAACAGTGGCAGGTTGTCGGTCGTACGCGCCGGCGGCTTCAGCGCAAGGCGCGCGACGATCCACAGCAGCGGTACCGACGCCAGCGCCGCGCCGAGCCACGCGGTCTGCTGCCGGCCGGAAATGACTGCCTGGACGAGGGAAAAAATCAGCAGCGCGGCCGTCAGTCCGAGCGCGGGTAAGATGAACAGCGATTTGAGCCTGGCGTTCTGGGCCACGGAATCCCCGGTGCGATTGGTCCTTTCGATACCTGCTTGCCGGCTGCGCGACGCGACAGTCCGATCGTCGCTAGCTTACCGCAGAAAAAGCCGTCGGTCAGAGCAGGCCACGATTTACATGTTGCGCCGGTATTCGCCGCCGACCTCGTAGAGCGCGGCCGAAATCCGGCCAAGGGAATTGGACTTCACGGTGCGCATTAGTTCCTCGAACACATTGCCGCGCGCGCGCGCGACATCTTTCAGGCGCACGAGCGCCGCGTCCGCCTCGTCGGCGTGCAACGCCCGGAAATCGCGCACGTTGCGGATCTGCGCATTCTTTTCTTCGTCGCTCGAGCGGATCAGTTCGAGCTCGTGCACTTCGTCTTCCTGTCCCTTCTTCGGCAGGAACGTGTTGACTCCGATCAGCGGATAGCTGCCGTCGTGCTTGCGGCTTTCGTAGTACAGGCTTTCTTCCTGGATCTTGCCGCGCTGGTACATCGTGTCCATCGCGCCGAGCACGCCGCCGCGCTCGGATATGCGGTCGAACTCGAGATAGACGGCCTCTTCGACGAGGTCCGTCAGTTCGTCGATGATGAACGAGCCCTGCCACGGGTTTTCGCAGTAGTTCAGCCCGAGCTCGCGCGAAATGAGCATCTGGATCGCGACGGCGCGCCGGACGGATTGCTCGGTCGGCGTCGTGATCGCTTCGTCGAACGCATTCGTGTGCATGCTGTTGCAGTTGTCGAACAACGCATACAGTGCCTGCAGCGTGGTGCGGATGTCGTTGAAGCTGATCTCCTGCGCGTGCAGGCTGCGGCCGGACGTCTGTACGTGGTACTTGAGCATCTGGCTGCGGGGCCCGGCGCCGTAGCGCTCGCGCATCGCGCGGGCCCAAATGCGCCTCGCAACCCGGCCGATGACGGCGTACTCGGGATCCATGCCGTTGGAAAAGAAGAAGCTCAGGTTCGGCGCGAAGTCGTCGATGTCCATCCCGCGCGCGAGGTAGTACTCGACGATCGTGAAACCGTTCGACAGCGTGAACGCGAGCTGGCTGATGGGGTTCGCCCCGGCCTCCGCGATGTGATAGCCGCTGATCGAAACGCTGTAGTAATTGCGCACGTCGTGATCGATGAAGTACTGCTGCACATCGCCCATCATCTTCATCGCGAACTCGGTCGAGAAAATGCAGGTGTTCTGCGCCTGGTCCTCCTTGAGAATGTCTGCCTGCACGGTGCCGCGAACGGTCGACAGCGTTTTGGCCTTGATCCGCTCGTAGACGTCGGGCTCAACGAGCCGCTCACCGGAGATGCCGAGCAGCGCGAGGCCCAGCCCGTCGTTTCCCGGCGGCAGTTCACCGTCGTAGCGTGGCCGCGGCCTGCCCTCGAACCAGGCGTCGATCTTTTTCTGCGCCGCGTCCCATTGCCCCGATTCCCTCAGGTGGCGCTCTACCTGCTGGTCGATGGCGGCGTTCATGAAGAACGCGAGGATGATCGGCGCAGGACCGTTGATCGTCATCGACACCGAGGTCGTCGGCGCGCACAGGTCGAAACCGGAATACAGTTTCTTCATGTCGTCGACAGACGCTATGGATACGCCGGAGTTGCCGACCTTGCCATAGATGTCCGGTCGTTCGTGCGGATCCTCGCCGTACAGCGTTACAGAGTCGAACGCGGTGGACAGCCTCGATGCGTCCTGCCCCTGCGACAGGTAGTGAAAGCGCCGGTTCGTGCGCTCGGGCGTGCCTTCGCCGGCAAACATGCGGGTCGGGTCCTCACCGAGGCGTCGATACGGGTACACGCCGGCGGTGTAGGGGTAGCCGCCCGGCAGGTTTTCCTTCATCAGAAAACGCAGCAGTTCGCCCCAGTCGTGGTAGGCCGGCGCCGCGATCTTCGGAATCTTTTGCTGGCTCAGGGACTCGCGGTAATTGTCCCCGGTGACCTCCCTGCCGCGGACCGTGTAGCTGTAGGTATCGGCGCGGACGCCGTCGCGGCGTGCCGGCCAGTCGCGCAGCAGGCGAACCGCCTCGGCGCCGAGCTCGCCGAGCGCTTCCTGGTAGCGCTGGCGCAGCACGGTGCGCGACGCGTCGCCGCTATCGGTCAGCGCGTCGGGTTCGAATTCCGTGAACGGAGCCGGCAGCGCCGGGTCTTCGAGCGCCTTCAATGCCTCGTAAAGGTGCTGGAGATGACTCGCAAGCTCCGCTTTCCTGTCGATGTCGGCGTTGATGCCTCGTCCCTGTTCGCTGATTTCGGCGAGATAGCGAATGCGGCTGCCGGGGATGATCGCCATCGCCCGCGGCTCACGAACGGATACATCGATGTCCGGTGACCAGCGTTCGCGATCGAGATCGAGCTTGTCGGCAAGGCGACTGCACAGCTGCACGAACATCCAGCTGATGCCCGGATCGTTGAACTGGCTGGCAATCGTCGGATAGACGGGAATGTCGTCGTCGGCAATCCTGAAATCGACGTGATTTCGCTTCCACTGTTTGCGGATGTCGCGAAGCGCATCCTCGGCGCCGCGCTTGTCGTACTTGTTCAGCACGATCAGGTCGGCGAAATCGAGCATGTCGATTTTCTCGAGCTGGCTCGCGGCGCCGTAGTCGCTGGTCATCACGTACACGGAATAGTCGACCAGGTCGACGACCTCGCTGTCGCTCTGGCCGATGCCCGCGGTTTCGACGATGACCAGGTCGAAGTCCAGCGACTTCAGGTACAGAACCTGGTCGGCCAGCATTTCGCTGGTCGCGAGATGCTGGCGCCGGGTGGCGATAGAGCGCATGTACACGCGATCCGAGCGCAGTGAATTCATGCGGATCCGGTCGCCGAGCAGGGCGCCCCCGGTGCGCGGGCGCGTCGGATCGACGGCCAGCACCGCGATCCGCATGTCCGGATAGCAGTTGAGAAAGCGGTTCAGGATCTCGTCGGTCACGCTGCTCTTGCCCGCGCCGCCGGTCCCGGTGATGCCGACGACCGGCACGTTGCGTGCGCGCAGGCGCCATTCCTTGCGTATAGCCTCAAGCGCGCTATCGCCGAACGCGCCCTCCTCGATCGACCAGCTCGCCCTCGCAATGCGCACGCGGGGATCCTACGCGTCGGCATCGGCCGGTGCCGTCGCTTGCCGCGCTCGTTCGGTGCGCGCGACGAGGTCGCGGATCATCTCTTCGAGCCCCAGTTCCATGCCGTCGTGCGGGTGGTAGATGCGCTCGACACCGTAGGCCATCAGTGACTCGATCTCCTCCGGCGTGATGGTGCCGCCGCCGCCGCCGAAAACGCGGATGTGCGATGCACCGCATTCCGCCAGCCGATCGATCATGTAGCGGAAAAATTCGTTGTGCCCGCCCTGGTAGGAGCTGACCGCGATCGCGTCGGCGTCTTCCTCGATCGCCGCGCCGACGATGTCGTCGACGCTGCGGTTGTGGCCGAGGTGAATGACTTCGGCACCCTGCGCCTGGATGAGCCGCCGCATGATATTGATCGCCGCGTCGTGTCCGTCGAACAGTGACGCCGCGGTGACGAAACGCAGCGGCGTTGCCCGGGTATCGCCGGATCGGGCCGTGAGGTCGCGGCCGGCGACGTCTTTGGCTGCCGAACTCATACCTGTCATTCCTCTCGTTTTCGCGCCGGATTTTCCCGATTTTCCCGACTTTATGTCAGCAAAATCAGTATATTCCGGCATTGAAAAAATTTTAATGCAGATTAAAATAATGGACTTCTGCGAGGACTGCAAGAGGCAACGCCGGAAGCGCGAACCCGTCATGGCCAAACGTGCGGAAGAAACCCGGTTCGAGGCGCAGCGGCACCGGCTGCTGAAGGCCGCGGCGACCTGTTTCAACGAAAAAGGCTACAGCGGCACCTCGCTAAAAGACGTCGCCCGGCACCTGGGACTCACCGACGCTGCGATCTACTACTACGTCCGCAACAAGGAAGAACTCGTCTACCAGTGCTACCTGCGCGCCGCCGAACTCGGCCGCGAAGCGATGCGGCGCGGCGTCTCCGAGGGATCGAACGGCTTCGAACGAGCGCTGCGCTACATCGAGTACCACGTCGACATCATGGTCGGCGATGAAGGTCCGGTAGCGATCATGTCCGAAATACCGGGGCTGAAACGCGAACACCGCAATGAAATTCTCGAGGTATCGCGGCAGCACAGTGCGGCGTTCGAGAAGATTCTCGAAGACGGCATCGTGGACGGCAGCATCGCGCCGTGCAACGTGCGCATGACCGGCAACGCCATCATGGGGTCGATCAACTGGATCCCGAAGTGGTTTCACGGCAAGCCGCGCATGGCGAAGGAAATTCGCGAGGAGTTCCCGCAGATCCTGGTCCGTGGACTGCGTCCGGGCTGAGGGAAAACCCGGTCCCGGTCAGGGCAGTTCCCGAGAGGCGACTTCGGCCCTGACATTCTGCTCGAGGTTACGCATTTCAGCCAGGTACGCCTCGTTGTCGAAATCGACGATCTCGACTCGCGTTTCGAGGTAGGCGAGCCGCGCCTCGAGCCGCGCCAGTATGTCGCGGTAGTAGTCCGGGCCGATCTGCTCGCCGGACGGCGTGATGATGATCGTCGGGCTGGTGATTCTCGATCCGGGAATGCGCGTGCCGGTGCGCTCTCGCAGGGTATCCATGTCGCGGCGAATCAGCTCCATGATCAGTTTCCGATCACCGATGCGCTTCCAGAGATCGAGGAAAATCTGCCGGGCACGACCTATCTCCACGTCGCTCAGCTGCGCACGCAGTTCGTCCTGCACGCGTTTCAGCGCCGGCTCACCGCGCTCGGCAGCGAGCTGGTACCACGCCAGCGCCTCGACCCGGTCCTGCGGCACGCCCTGCGCATTGAGGTGCATGTACCCGACCATGTACTGCGCGTACTTGTCGCCGAGCGGCGCAAGTTCCTTTTCGTAAATAAGCAGTGCGCGATCGTAGTCGCCGGAGGTATAAAGCTGCTCGACCCGTTCCTGCATGCGCAGGGTAGGCTGATCGATACCCTGCCCCGGAAACGGTTTGTAGTTCTGGGCCGCTGCAGACACGCAGCACGCGCACGCGAGCACGCCCGCCAGAAATGCCAACCCGGTTTTCAAGTCTTTCTCGTACCTCTGGCGTTAGGGTGACGCCCTCGATGACTACTTTGAGTGGTCCGACCGGTCGCGAGTTCCGCCTGCGGCCGGCACATTTTAGTGGCTTTCGCGCCACGGCGCATGACCTGGCAGGCCGCTGCGGCCGAAATTGTCGAGGCCGCCGCTACTCCGGGTCGGAAAAATCCGGCTCGCGTTTTTCGAGGTTTGCGAGTGCGGCTTCGCGCTGGTTGGCACCGCCCATGAGTTGCGACTGCAGGTCGGCCTCGAGACGCAGGGCAACAGCCGGGTCACCGGTCAGCGATTCGTTGAACAGCTTTTTCATCGCACGAATCGCGTCCGGTGATTTTTCCGCGATCGACGCCGCAATCTCCTGCGCCCTGGCCAGCGGGTCGGCCGCCAGTTCCGTCACGAGCCCGGCTTCGAGCGCAGTGGCGCCGTCGACGACGCGCCCGGAGTATGCGAGTTCGCGGAGACGGTCCTCACGG
>CALKYK010000032.1 GCA_938003715.1 uncultured Gammaproteobacteria bacterium | reverse complement strand
TGATCAGTGAGGGGTTTGCCGTCTGGTTCTCATATCATGAAAACAACGTTGAACGACAGGTGCTGGACACGCTTCGCCACTTCGGGTGGCATTGAATGAGGAATTGATCTTTTTGCGGTCCCGATTGTCGTAGCTACGGGGCGGAAAAAAAACGGGGGAAACCATGCGCTACCGATTCGACCCGGAAGGCCGGCGCCCTCCGATCAAGCTCGATTCCACGCGCCGATACCGCTCGAGCGCCGCAACCGGCACGCCAATCACCTCGCCCAGGCGGCGGCCACAGAAAATGCGAAGCGCCTCGGCCTGCCGCGCCGCGACTTCCTGATCACCGCGGCAGGGGCAGCAACATCACTCCTCGCCATCAACGAAGCGAACGCGCAGGAAGGCAGGCGCGACGGCTACTTCGATCTCGACGACGATGCGGGTCTCGACATGCAACTCGCCCAGGCCAGCCTCGGCAAGAAGGAGTTCATCTTCGACGTGCAGGGGCACTACGTGCCGCCGCAGGTCGCCGCGCAAAAGAAACGCGAGTGCGCGAAATTTGATTACGTCAGCCGCGACTACATGCGCTGTCTCGGCGCCGACGACTTCGTCAAGGACGTCTTCCTCGATGCCGATACGGACATGATGGTGCTGTCGTTCGTGCCGTCTGCGCGCGAGTCGGAACCGCTTACGATCGAGGAGGCCGATGCGACGCGCCGCATCGTCGACGAACTGGAAGGCACACAGCGGCTGATGATTCACGGCCGCGTGAACCCGAACCAGCAGGGCGACATCGACGACATGGACCGGCTGGCCGAAGAGTTCGGCGTATCGGCCTGGAAAACCTACACGCAGTGGGGCCCGGACGGAGAGGGTTTCTACATGACCGACGACGTCGGCGTGCGCTTCGTGGAAAAAGCGCGCGCGCTCGGCGTGAATAACATCTGCATTCACAAGGGCATCCCGTTCGGCAGGCGCTCCTACGAGCACTCGCTTTGCACCGATCTCGGTCCGATCGCGAAACAGTTCCCCGACGTCAATTTCCTGATTTACCACTCGGGCTGGGTGCCTGATCAGCCGGAGGGCCCCTACGATCCCGATCGCAACGAGGGTCTCGACGGGCTGATCAGGTCGGTCGAGGAGGCCGGTCTTGGCAAGGACTCGAACGTGTACGCCGAACTCGGCTCGACCTGGCGCGGGCTCATGCGCGACACCGACAGTGCCGCGCACGGCATTGGCAAGCTGGTCAAGCATCTCGGGGAGAACAACGTGCTGTGGGGCACGGATTCGGTCTGGTACGGCTCGCCGCAGGACCAGATCCAGGCGTTCCGCAGCTTCCAGATCGCGGAAGACGTGCGCGAGCAGTACGGCTACCCGGAAATCACGGACTCGCTGCGGGCGAAGATTTTCGGCCTGAACGCGCTACGGCCGTACGAGATCTCGCTGGACGAAGCGACCATGCGCGCGAGCCGCGACGTCGTGCAGCGCCGGCGCGAGAATTACGCCGATCGCCGCGATCCGCATCACCTGACGTTCGGGCCGAAGACGCGCCGCGAGTTCCTGCTGTTCCAGTCCTGAATCGGCATCGATGCCGGCCGCCAGGAAAATTTCACTGATGTCGCGGTGAAATTGATCTAAGCTTCCATAAGAGACCGGGCGCACCCTTGCGGCCTCGTCAAAAAAAGAATACGAAATCTCGGGGGAGCTTCGCATTGCATTACTTGACCAGGCGGCATCGGCTGCTAATGCAGGAGTCGGAGCAGGCGCTCGAGGATGCGGCCGGTGGTTCGTCGATCCAGTCCGCCCGCATTGCCCGGCGGATCCTGTACGACCGGAAAATTCACCATCACTGGGAATCGCGGCATGCGAGTCTGCTGCGTCCGGTCGCCGAGCAGCGAAAGCGCTCGGGACAAATCATCGAAATGCGCAAACTGGATGCCTCCCTCCTGCACCGGAGCGCATTGATCGACTACGTGCGGAGTACCGGCGTAACCGGCGGCGAGCGTGACCGGCTTTTTTCGCTTTTTTATGCGCCGCTCGATGTCAATGCCGCGGTCCGGCTGGAGGAGCGACAGTACCTCCTCGCAAAATCGAGCGCCTTTGCCGCCCATCATCTCCTCGACGTCATGGACGATCCGACGAGCCACCAGCTGCTGCAGCTGTATCGGTCGGCGTACAGCTCGTACTTTTCGCTGTACTGCTATTTCGTGGGCTCGGCGGACAGCGTAATGGCCACCGCGATTGGATCTGCGCTGCACGATGCCCGGCAGCGGGTCGATCGCCTGCGCGGGCGACTTCTCTCTTCGCGACCGGCACGAAGAGCCGCGGTTTTCGAGCGCCAGGCACTCCTGGCCAGGAGTGGTCGCTACCCGGCCGTCAACTACCTGAATCGCTGACAAGCGGGCGCCGCCCGCGAGCGATCAATCAGGCGATCGCGACCAGCTCGATCTCGAAGTTCAGCGCGTGGCCCGCGAGCGGATGGTTCGCATCGACGGTGATCGTCTCGTCGGTCACCTCGGTGACGGTGAACTGCGCAACCTGCCCGTCCGGGCTCGTGCTTTGCAGCGCCATGCCGGCCTGCGGGTCGATGTCGTCGGGCAGAGCATTGCGATCGACCTGCTGCACCAGCTCGTCGTGATGTTCGCCGTAGGCCTCGTCGGCCTCGAGACGGAAATTCTTGCTTTCGCCGACCGCCATCCCGTCGACCGCCTTGTCGAATCCCGGGATGACCTGGCCGCTGCCGAGCTCGAATTCGAGCGGTTCGCGGCCTGCCGAAGAGTCGAACTGCGTGCCGTCGTGCAGCGTCCCGGTGTAGTGAATCTTGACGGTGTCGCCGGATCTTGCCGTGCTCATGAGTGTC
>CALKYK010000031.1 GCA_938003715.1 uncultured Gammaproteobacteria bacterium | reverse complement strand
AAGCGACGGGGGCGGTGGCGTTTGTGCGCGCCGCTGCCCGCAGGGCAGCGGCGCATTTTCGCGCGCATCTTTTACAAGGACTCCTCGCTCGTCTGGCGCTCGGCGTCACACTACATATATACGGAAGACGAGCAGTGGATCGGCAAGGGCTCCGTCAAGTGGGTCGCGACCGCCGGCGAGCGCGGCTGGTTCAGCGCGGAGGAGACAACGAACCTGCCGTTCGAGATGCAGTCCGCGCTCGACGAGGTCAGCCGCCGCGGGCCGCGGACACGAAACGACAACCGGGTCCTTGCGCTGATCCTGCGCAACGCGCCGTCCGACCGGGTCTGGCCATACCGGGATTTCGAGGCGCCCCGCGAGCGCGCGATGAAGTTCGCCGCCAATCGCATCAACGACAATCGCAGCATTGCCTGGTTTGCCGACGACTTTGATCCCGAGTCGCTGCAATTCGAGCCGGGCTATGAGCCCGACTTCGGCGCGACGATCGACATTTCGCATTCCCGCAGCACGTTCTACGGCGGCGACATCGAAAAGCACCGCATCGCCTCGGCAAACGGCCGCATCCAGTACCTGTTCGTCGCGGGGCCCGAGCACGTGTGGATCGTACACGCGCAGTCGTTCACGACCGAGATTTCGAGCTATGGCGTGCGCACCGTCGACGTCATTGCCGACGAAAAGCTGTTCATCCCGGGCTACGAGTTCTTCGACAATGCCGGCGACGGCGAGGTCGACGACCAGATCCCGGCCGGTTTCGCCGGGAAACCATGCCCGTTCGATCCCGACCGCGCCGATGCGTCACCGTGGAACGACAGCCTGCCGGTGATCCGGGAATTCAGGGCCCGCCGCCGCCAGTAGCGACGGCAGCAATGCGGCGTCGCCGTCGATGGCGCCCGGCATCGGCAGTCCGAGTATCGCCAGGAGCAGCGGATACACGTCGACCGCGTCGATCTTCCCGATAGTAACGCCTTGCGGCAGGCGTGGGCCGGCTGCGAGGAAAATTCCGTGCATCGCCGGCGCCTCGGGCGCCCAGCCGTGATCGCCGATGCTCGTAACGCGCCTGTCGGCGCGGGACAGGACCGCGTAGCCGGGGTCTGCCTGGACGATCACGTCGGCGAAACCCGCGTCCGCCGGAATATGCCAGCCTGGCGGCGCATCCGCCGGCAGGTAGGCGCGTCCATACTCCCAGGCCGCGTTGATCGCGTCGCGGATGCCGTCAGCGCGCGGCGCATCGGCATGACGAAAGTACAGGAACGCGACGCTGCCGTGGTCGACGGCCATCACGCCGTCGAGGTTGGCGACGGTCTCGACGATGAATGGCGGTTCGTCGTCATACCGCGCCTGCCCGTGGTCCGACACCAGCACGTAGTGAACGTCGTCGAGACCAAGACCGGCAATGCCCGCGCGCAGCCGCGCGAGCCAGCTGTCGACCTGGCGGACCGCACGCAGCGCCTGGTCCGACTCCGGGCCGTGGTCGTGCGCAGCGCTGTCGACGTGCTCGAAGTACAGCGTCAGGAAATGCGGACGCGTCTCGGGCGGCATCCCGAGCCACTCGAGTACCTGGTCGACGCGCTCCGCACCCGGTACGGAGGCGTCGAAACGTTTCCAGTACGTCGGCCGCACGCCCCCGATCGCGGCTTCGGTGCCAACGAAGTAAAAGGCGGCGGCAACCACGCCGTTTTCTTCTGCAACCGACCATGCCGGACTGCCTCGGTACCAGGACCCGTCCTCTACCGACTCCCGGTTGCCGATGCTGTACCAGCGGTCGCGCGCCGGATCGGGAAACGTGTTGCCGATCAGGCCGTGCCTTGCCGGGTACAGCCCGGTCGCAATCGAGTAGTGATTCGGAAAGGTCAGCGTCGGGTAGACCGGGACCATCGCTTCGGCCCGTACGCCCTCGCCGGCGATCGCGTCGAGCGCCGGCGTATCGACCAGGTCAATGTAATCGTGGCGGAAGCCGTCGATGGAGATCAGGATCAGGTGCGGCTTGTCGCGCTGCGACGGCAGGTTGACCCCGCCGGAACCCTGCCCGGGTGCGAGCGATGCCCAGAGCAGGGCGCAAACTGCGAGACCGCTGCGCTTCACTCGGCGAAATACATGACCAGCAATTTTTTCTTCGGCACGTTCGGTGTCCCCTCTCGTCCGGACTTGTCGGACCCGCACAGTTTACCGGTACGTGAGCGGCATTGGTCGGCCGGGCGTTTTTGACCGGATCCCGGCGCCGGCATATCCTGTTGAAAACACGAACGTTGCGGGGGGAGCAACATGAGAGTCCTGTCCACGGCGGCATTGATCCTGGTCTCGCTGACGGTTGCCGCGCAGGAAGGCGGCCTGAAGATCTACATTTCCGCCGACATGGAAGGCGTGGTCGGGGCCGTGACCGGCGAACAGCTCGGTCCCGGCGGCTTCGAGTACGAGCGCTTCCGCGAATTCATGACGGCCGAGGTCAACGCCTGCATCGACGCCGCACGCGCGGCGGGTGCCACCGAGTTCCTGGTCAGCGACTCGCACGGCAACGGCCAGAACCTGCTGATCGAGCGCATGCCCGACGACGTCATGATCGTGCGCTCCTGGCCGCGTCCGCTGGCGATGATGGAGGGCATCGACGACACCTTCGACGGCGTCATCTTCCTCGGCTACCACGCCAGCACCGCGAACACGCGCGGTGTGCGCGCACACACGATGTCCAGCGCAAACATCACGGGATTGCGCCTGAACGGCATCGAGATGACCGAGGTCAGCATGAACGCCGCCATCGCCGGGCGCTTCGGCGTGCCGGTGCTCATGGTGTCGGGCGACGACGTCGCCGTCGCGGAGAACCAGGTGCTGATCGGCGACATCGAAGGTGCGGTCGTCAAATGGGCGAAAGGCTTCCACTCGGCGCAGACGCTGACGCCGGAAGCCGCTTACGAAGTCATACGGACACGCACCGCGTCCGCCATCAGCCGCATCGACGACTT
>CALKYK010000030.1 GCA_938003715.1 uncultured Gammaproteobacteria bacterium | reverse complement strand
CGCCGGTTTCGGGGTTACGGTCGATGATGCCGTCCGGCGGGTCGGGCGTATCGCGGGTCAGCCCGGCGATTTCCAGCGCCCGGCTGTTTGCCCACGCGGAATGGCCGTCCGCCGAGGTCAGGAACACCGGCCGGTCCGGCACCAGCTCGTCGATGATGGTCTTGCTCGGCGAGCCGCCCGGACCGAATTCGGACATCGACCAGCCGCCACCGAGTATCCATTCGACGTCCGGGTTCGCCGCCGCGTACTCGGCGATCGCCGAACGATACGCGGCAATGCCGTCGAGGTTGTTCAGGTCGCAGGCCGAGGCCTCGACGCCCGCGCCGATCGGGTGGATGTGGCTGTCCTGGAATGCCGGCAGCAGCATGCGCCCGCCGACGTCGACGACGTTCGTGTTCGCGCCGAGGTGCGCGTCGACGCCCGCGATCGGGCCGACGTAGACGATGCGTCCGTCGTCAACGGCAACGGCTTCGGCCCACGAGCGATCGGCGTCGACCGTGTATACGCGCGCGTTGGTGAGCACGAGGTCGGCGCCCGTGTCATCGCCGGCCGGCTCTTCGCGGCCGCAGGCTGCGAGCATGATCGTGACGCAGCAGTAAAGCGCGCCGCACTGGTTTTTGAGCATGCGGGGTCTCCCTCTCAAGGACCCGGAATCGAAGCCATTATCGCGCCATAACACAGTGCGGCAGAAGAGTTTTTCCAGCATGCGGGATGCTTCATACTGGAGCCGACCGAGACCGTCATGCCGTTTGCCCAGGAACACACATCGTCGTATTACGCGGCCACCGCGAGCCGGCAAACCGACTATCCGCGGCTGAAAGAGGACCTGCGCACGGACGTGTGCGTCATCGGCGCGGGTTTCACCGGCATCGCCACCGCGCTGACCCTGGCGGAGCGCGGCTACGAGGTCTGCGTCGTCGAGTCGAATCGCGTCGGCTGGGGCGCCTCGGGCCGCAACGGCGGGCAGATGATCGGTGGCATCAGTGGCGAGGCACGCATCGTCGAGAAGGATCCCGGCCTAGAGCGCCTGGTATGGGACATGCGCTGGGCTGGCAACGACATCATCCGCGAGCGGGTCTCGACCTACGGCATCGAGTGCGACCTGAAGCACGGTTATGCCGACGTCGCGATCAAGCCGCGCCACGTCCGCGATCTCGAGAAATGGGCGAAGGACCTGGAACGGCACGAGTTTCCGTTCGACTACTCGCTGCTGAACGCGTCGCAGACGCGCGACGTGCTCGGCACAGACGCCTACATCGGTGCGCTGATCAACATGGGCAACGGCCACCTGCATCCGCTGAACCTGTGCCTCGGCGAGGCGCGCGCGGCCGAGACGCTCGGCGTGCGCATCTTCGAGCAGTCGGCCGCGCTGAAGATCGACCACGGCGAAGCCGCTCGCGTGTCGACGGCCGAGGGGTCGGTCACCGCCGACTTCGTCGTCGTCGCCGGCAATGCGTACCTGTCCTTCGACAAGCGGCTCCGACGGCGCGTGTTCCCGGTGCGCAGCTACATCATTGCGACCGAGCCGCTGGACGACGAGCGTCTCGACGTGATCAACCCGCACGACCTCGCGGTGTGTGACCCGAACTACGTCATCGAGTACTACCGGCTAAGCGCCGACAAACGGATGCTGTTCGGCGGGCGCGTCAACTACTTCGGCGAGGACCAGGGGCGCATCGCCGGCGCGCTGAAGCCGCGCATGTGCCGAATCTACCCGTCGCTGGCGGAACTCGACGTCGACTACGCATGGGGCGGCACGATCGCGGTGCCGATCAACCGCGTGCCGCAGATCGGGCGCATTGCGCCGAACGTCTACTACTCGATGGGCTACTCCGGTCACGGCGTCAACGTGACTCACGTCGAGGCAGACGTACTGGCCGACGCCATCGCCGGCACTTTGGAGCGCTTCGACGTTTTCGCCCGCATGCGGTCGCTGCCGATCCCGGGCGTCATTCACTTCGGCAACGCGCTCGTCGCGCTCGGCGTAATGTATTACCGTCTGAAGGACAGGCTCTGATTCGGGAACAATTGCCAGGGACGACATGACCATCCGCTTACCGAAACTCATTGCAACCTCGGTCGTGCGTGGCAGCCAGCAAGGCGAGAGCCACGGCGGCGTGTACACGGTCGATTTCGACAAGCAGGAAGGCGAGCAGCACGTCGACTGGAACACCGCCGACATCGACTGGGAAGGGCGCGGCGCCGACCGCGGCCTGCGCGGCATCGAGTTCGACGGCGATGACATCTACATTGCCGCGAGCGACGAACTGTTCGTCTACGACCGCGAGTTCAACGTTGTCCGCTCGCATCGCAATCGCTACCTCAAACACTGCCACGAGATCTGGCGCATGGAGCGCCTGCTGTTCCTGACCTCCACCGGCTTCGACAGCCTGCTCGCATTCAACCTCGACACGCGCGAGTTCGAATGGGGCTTCCACCTCACCCGCACCTACGAGAAATGGTCGGGACACACGTTCGACCCGCGCGGCGAAAACGGGCCACGCCCGGTCAATGATTTTCACGTCAACATGGTGCAGGTCGACAATTCGGGCATCAGTCTCTCCGGCCTGCGCACCGGCGCGCTTTTGTATCTGAACAATCGCATGGACGTTTCGGAAATTTGCAGCCTGCCGAAAGGCGTGCACAACGCGCAGCGCTACCGGGACGGCGTATTGTTCAACGACACCGCCGCCGACTGCGTGCGCTACGTCGGCCGGGACGGCGACGATATCGTGTTCCCGGTCAGGCGCTACGAGGAGTCGGAAATCGAGTTCGCCGGTATCGACGATTCGCAGACTGAGCGCCAGGCGTTCGGCTGCTGGCTGTGCGTCGTCGACGAACGTTTCGTCGCCGGCGGCTCGTCACCGTCGACGATCACCCTGTACGACATGCAGCTGCGGCAGGTCGTGGCCTCGGTCAACCTGTCGATGGACATCAGGAACGCGATCCACGGCCTC
>CALKYK010000029.1 GCA_938003715.1 uncultured Gammaproteobacteria bacterium | reverse complement strand
AGCCGTATCGATCACCGTGGCGCTGCGCGAGGTCGGGATATCCTCGGCGAGCGCGAGCGGGCCGCACAGCAGGCCGGCGATGGCGATTGCAAGTCGCTTGTCGATGATCGTCCCCAATGTTTTGTCGCCGCTCGACGCGGCGCTATGGCTACTGACAGACGGAACCCGTCAGAGGTTCCTCGGGCGGCGGCATGATACCCGCATCAGGCTGCGCAGATGCGGATTCGTTCAAGGTTTTGCCATTCGTTCGAAATACAGGTGCCGGTCAATCAGGGAATTCGTTCTCACTCGAAATGCCTCTGACCCGATCGAACGAACACCCCGATCGCCCGGCACCTGAAGCGTGCCGAATGGGACCTCGGGTCCGCTGCAGCGGCGAGGCTGTTTTCGCCACGTGCTGGCCGACACGAGGCGACCGGGTGCATTGCTACAATAGCGACATCCGGGCAACGCCGTACCGACGCCGATGCGACTCGCCGCTCTCCTGTTCCTGTTTGCGATTGCCGCGGCCAGTGCCGACGAGGCGCCGCCCGCTGCCGAGCTGCACATCGCGCGCCTCGTGTACGCGAGCGACGGCGGGGCCCGCGCCTGGCGCCCGTGGTGGGCCATCGACTACCCGGAAGCGGAATTCCACCTGACCCGGGGCCTGACGCGGCTGACGACGCTCGACGTGGCCGACGACAGCCGTCACCTGAGGCTGACCGACGACGATATTTTCGACTACCCGTGGCTGTTCGCGCAGCAGGTCGGGCACTGGTATCTCGACGAGCGCGAGATCGGGCAGCTACGCGAATACGTGCGCCGCGGCGGATTCCTCGTGGTCGATGATTTTCACGGCGAGTTCGAGTGGCAGGTCATGAGCGACGCAATGCGGCGCGCGTTCCCGGACTGGCCGATCGAGCGGCTGGCGGAAAGCCACCCGCTGATGAACGTGCTTTACGACCTCGAACAGGGCACGCAGATTCCGGGCCGGCGTCACCTGTACCGCGCCGCAAACGGCGAGACCCGCGCGCTGCTGCGCGGGCCCGCCGAATGGCACGGAATCTACGACGACGCGGGACGGCTGGTGGTCGCGATCAATTTCAACATGGACATGGGCGATGCCTGGGAGCACGCCGACGACCCGCAGTACCCGGTACCGATGACCTCGCTCGCCTACCGCTTCGCCGTGAATTACGTCATCTATGCGATGACGCACTGACGGTCGCTCAGGCCGGGACTGCGCCGTTGGCCGCATCGGCGTCATCGTCCAGCGATGTACGGTGCAGCACTTCATAGCCCAGGCGTCCCTGCAGGATGTCGACGGCGGCGTGCAGCAGCATCGGCAGCCACAGCGAACCCGACAGCAGGTACAGCCCGGTCAGCGCCGCGCTGATCAGCGTGATCTTCGGCAGGTTGGCCGTGCCCTGGTAGGCGTGGCCGAGCGTGAAGCCGATGATCGACAGCAATGCGGCCGCCCACAGCGGCATATACAGGGCCAGGTACCAGATGAGGAACCCTCGCCAGACGGCTTCCTCGACGACCCCGGCGGTCACCGACAGTGCGTAGAAGCGGGCGAGCTCGTTGCCGTTCTGCGGCACGATCACGCCGACGTCGCCGAACTGGCTCGCGTAGCGCTTCAGGGTATCGTTGCTGGCGTTCATCACGTGGCGAAGCTGCAGCAGGAGAAACACGATGCCGATCACCGTCAGCGCGGCGCCGGCGATGAACCCGGTCCCTGCCATCGGCGCGTAGCCCAGCGTCTCGAAACTGCGGCCGGAGACATACCAGAGGACCAGGAGCAGCGCGAACAGCAGCCAGTGACCGGCTATCGTCAGCTGGTAGAGCTGGGCGCGGTCGACCGATTCGCCGGCGGCAACGCGGCGCATCAGGCGCTTGAAACTGAAGTAGCCGACGACGGGATAGACCAGTGCGACCAGGACCACGTAGAGATGTTCGAGCAGCATGATTGTTTCCTCGTTGATGAATATTTATAATTTTGTGAACGAAAGTTTATTCACAGTAACGTGAATAGTCAACGATTTTTTTAATGGAGCAAAATCAGGTACTTGTATGCTCGACACCCACTACATCCGCGACCTGGAATCGGCCAAGCTGCTCACAGACCCGTTCAAACTGCGGCTGCTCGAGGAATTCGCTCGCGGCCCGGTGACCACCAAACAGGTCGCCGACCGGATGGGTGAAAAGGCCCCGCGCCTGTACCGGCACGTCGACGCGCTGTACGACGCGGGACTTCTGACGCTGGTGGAGGAAAAGCCGAAGCGGGGCACGGTCGAGCGCTATTTCCGCACCGTCGCGGCGCGCTTCGAAATGGATCCCGACCTGTTTACCGCCAGCGAGGATGCGAAACACGAGCTGCTCGACATGGTTCGCTCGGTGATGCGGGATACCGAATCGGAGCTCCTGACCTGTTTCGGCAGCTACGGCGCGACGTTGCCGGACCGCGACGAGCTGCCGCTGGTCATGAAGGTAAACATCCGCGGCCGGCGCGACGAGATCCAGGCGCGGCGGGAT
>CALKYK010000028.1 GCA_938003715.1 uncultured Gammaproteobacteria bacterium | reverse complement strand
ACGTCGAAACCCAGGTGCGGGAACTGAAGGTGCCGCAGCCTATCGCAAACCTATCGGCATCGTTCGGCGCCACGATCGGCCAGAACGGCTGCGCCGGCATCTACCCGGCCATGCTTGCGACGATGGTGGCACCGACGATGGGCATCGATCCGATGACGCCGGGCTTCATTGCGGGCCTGATCGGCATCGTCGCGATCAGCTCGTTCGGTATCGCCGGCGTCGGCGGCGGAGCGACGTTCGCCGCGCTGGTCGTGTTGCCGGCGATGGGTTTCCCTGTGACGATCGCGGCGCTCCTGATTTCGATCGAGCCGCTGATCGACATGGCGCGCACCGCGCTGAACGTGAACGGTGCCATGACCGCCGGAGTCCTGACCGCGCGTTTCGTGCGGACCGAACCGGTCGACGCGCCCGAGGCGGCGCCGCAGCCCGCCGACTGATCGCGATTACCTGATCCGCTCGACCTGTACCGAGTAATTGGTGCTGCCGGACATACGGTAGCCGCCGATTGCACCTTTGCGAATAGTCACGACGTCGCCGATCGCCAGCCTGAACCGGCGATCGACGTGTTTCTGCTCCCAGACCTGGTCGTTGTCGAGCAGGATGATCATTTCGCCGTACGGACGGGTGCGGATGTCGACTACCGATGCGGTAACTGCCGGCTCCGCTTCTTCGCTGGGATCGCTCGCCGGCATTGCTTCTGGCGAGGAATCGACCGCGGCCGGCGCTGCAGCGGCCAGCGGCTCGGCCGGCGGTGCCGCAATCGCTGCCCCGGTCACCTCTGCTGGCGCCGGTGCCGTCGGTGTACTCGGCTCGGATCGATCCTCATCGATCGAAAACGCTGCGGCCGGTGGCGCGGCACGCGCGGCGCCGGTGATAGCAGGTGCCGCGGCGGCAGGAACGGCCGTCGACGGATCGGGCGCGGCGGGTATCGCGGGCGGCGGGCTTTCGTCCGGCTCCGGCACCGGTTCCGGAGCCGCGAGCACGGGAACTTCCGCTGCCGGTTCGGGTGCGGGCGTCGCCTCGAGCGCTGCGATCTCGCGGTCGTAGCACGACAGCCTGCGCAGCACGTCCGCTTCCTCCTTGCAGGCGAGCAGCGCGGGCGGCAATTCGTCGGCGGCGGTTTGTGCCAGCGCCACTGCCGGCGTGGCAAGGGCGAGCAGGCAGGCGAGAATCGTGGTCGATTGTTTTTTCATTTTTGTAGTCCGCAGCGACGCGGATCGAGTAACACGATCAGGTCATTGTACGGTCGTTTGCCGTGAATTGCCGAGCGAGGAGGGCGGCGGCTTGCTCCAGCAGGCGTTCGGCATCCGCCATCGATTGCTCGGGCGGCAATTCCGGCGCAATGACGACGTAGCCGCGCAGGCCCGCCGCAAGACACCGGTCGGCATCGTCGCCCGCACTGCCAACCAGCGCGATCGTGTGCACTCCGCACTGCTGCGCAGCACGCGCGACGCCCATGCACGCCTTGCCGTATACAGACTGCCCGTCGATACGGCCTTCGCCGGTGATGCAGAGATCGGCACCGGCGACGAGTTCGTCGAACCCCACGAGATCGAGAACGATATCGATGCCGGAAACCAGTTTCGCGTCGGCAAACGCGAGCAATCCCGCGCCGAGCCCGCCGCCGGCGCCGGCGCCCGGCATCGAATCGATATCGATGCCCAGGTCGTGCTGAACGACGGCGACAAGGTGTTGCAGCGCTGCGTCGAGTTCCACGGCGCGCTCGCGGCTCGCCCCCTTCTGCGGCGCGTACACGAGTGACGCGCCGTCGACTCCGGTCAGGGGATTGCTTACGTCGCAGGCAGCGATGACTTCGACCTGGCCGAGGCGCGCGTCCCGGCGCGACAGGTCAATCGACGCGACAGAGACGAGCCGTTCGCCGCACAGCGGTTCGCTGATCTCGTTGCCCCGACTGTCATGAAATGTCACGCCAAGGGCCTGCGCCATGCCACAGCCGCCGTCGTTCGTCGCACTGCCTCCGACACCGACCACGATGCGTCTGGCACCCGTGTCGAGCGCTGCGGTGATCAGTTCGCCTACCCCTGTCGACGAGGTCTTGCCGGGATCGCGCCGCGACGATGGCAGGAGCGCAAGCCCGGTTGCAGAGGCGCATTCGACCCAGGCGAAGTTGCGCTCCGGAAAAAGTCCGATCACGCCCTGCACCGGGTTGCCGAGCGGCCCCGACACCTGCACCGCGTGCGTCTCACCGCCGATGGCGTCGAGCACGGCATCGAGCGTTCCCTCTCCGCCGTCTCCGACCGGGCAGCGGTCGATGTCCGCTCCGGGTCGCGCCGCAAGCAAGCCGCGCGCTATGGCGCGCGAAGCAGCAATCGCGCCTATCGATTCCTTGAAGCTGTCCGGTGCCACGACGATTCGCACGCGCCGAGTGTAGCGGCTGCAGGCCGGGCTGGTGCCGAATTCATGCGGTAACCGTGTCACAATGACCTTTTCGCTGCGGGGGAAATCGCATGCCGGGCCTTTTGCCTGAGGTCGATCCGGACGGCCTGCTCGAATATTCGGTCGTCTACACGGACCGCGCCGTGAACCACATGTCGGCGCAGTTTTGCGGCGTCATGAA
This sequence comes from uncultured Gammaproteobacteria bacterium, assembly GCA_938003715.1. Lineage (GTDB taxonomy): Bacteria > Pseudomonadota > Gammaproteobacteria > Steroidobacterales > Woeseiaceae > SZUA-117. The sequence goes on along the minus strand of CALKYK010000028.1, from coordinate 3,663 downwards.
CGACATCGCGCGCATACTCAGGACCACGTACCGGTCCGCGGCCGAAATCATCGTGCCCGGCGGGGGTACCTACGCGATGGAAGCGGTGGCGCGGCAGTACGCAACGGATGCCAACTGCCTGGTGATTCGCAACGGCTGGTTCAGCTTTCGCTGGACGCAGATACTCGACAAGGGCTCGATCGCGCGCACCACGCGGGTGCTGAAAGCGCGGCGCACCGGAAGCGGCACCACCGCGCCATTCGTGCCGGTACCGATCGACGAGGTGATCCAGGCGATTAACGAGGACAAGCCCGACCTCGTCTTCGCTCCGCACGTCGAGACGTCAGCCGGCCTGATGCTGCCCGACGACTACCTGCGCAAGGTGTCCGAGGCAGTGCATGTCAACGGCGGTCTCTTCGTGCTCGACTGCATCGCATCGGGAGCGATCTGGATCGACATGCAGGAAGTCGGGGTCGACGTGCTCATCAGTGCGCCGCAGAAAGGGTGGAGCGGTTCGCCGTGCGCCGGATTCGTGATGCTGAGTCCGCACGCGCTGGACCGGCTCGGCAAGACGGCGAGCACGAGCTTTGCCTGCGATCTCGCGAAATGGCACGAGATCATGCAGGCCTACGAGAACGGCGCCCACGCCTATCACGCGACGATGCCCACCGACGCATTGCGGGCCTGCCGCGACGTGATGGCCGAGGCGGAAGCGCACGGCCTGGACGCGCTCAAGTCGTCCCAGCAGGATCTCGGCGACCGCGTGCGCATGCTGCTGGGCGAGCGGGGATTCGGCAGCGTCGCCGCCCCCGGCTACGAGGCGCCCGGCGTCGTCGTTTGCTATACGGCAGACCCCGATATCGCGAACGGCCGCAAGTTCGCCGAGGCGGGCATGCAGATCGCGGCTGGCGTGCCGTTGCGCTGCGATGAAGGCGACGATTTCCGAACCTTCCGGCTGGGGCTGTTCGGACTCGACAAGTTGCTCGACGTCGACCGCACGGTTGCAACGCTTGACACGACACTGAAGCAAATCCTGTAATGGGGCGGCCCTCGCAGCATCACGAATATCATCAACAAAAAGACCGATAACCGGGGGAGGCAGGGGTGAGCCAGGCCACGATCCGCGACATGCTCGCGGCGAGCGCCGAGGATGATGTCGCAATCTGCGGCGTCGCGCGACCGCCGCTGACGCACGGCCAGCTCCGGGCTCATGTCGATCGCACGGTCGCCGCGTTCAACGCGATGGGTGTCGGCCGCAACGACCGCGTCGCGATCGTGCTGCCGAACGGACCGGAGATGGCCTCCGCGTTCGTCTCGATCGCCTGTGCGGCAACGACCGCCCCGCTGAACCCGGCCTACAAGGCAGACGAGTTCGATTTCTACCTGTCCGACCTTGATGCAAAGGCGCTCGTCGTCGAACGTGGCAGCGAATCGCCCGCTGCGGATGTGGCACGGTCACGGGGCATTGCCGTCGTCGAGATCGAATCGGATTCGTCGGGACCCGCCGGCAGCTTCGACGTTCGCGCGCCGGATTCAGCGCCCGCGAAAAACGCTGGCATCGCGCACAGCGACGACATCGCGCTCGTGTTGCATACCTCGGGGACGACTTCGCGGCCGAAGATCGTGCCGCTGACGCACGCAAACGTCTGCGCATCCGCCCGCAACATCCAGGAGACGCTGAAGCTGACGGCCGAAGACGTCTGCCTCAACGTCATGCCGCTGTTCCACATCCATGGTCTGATGGCAGCGGTGCTCGCGAGCCTCGGCAAGGGCGGCTCGGTATTCGCTGCGCCGGGATTCGATGCGCTGAAATTCTTTGGCTGGCTGGAACAGTCGCATCCAACCTGGTACACGGCGGTGCCGACGATGCACCAGGCGATCCTGACGCGGGCCGGGCGCAACCGGGGCGTGATCGAAGGGGCGCGTCTGCGCTTCATTCGCTCGTCCTCGTCGTCGCTGCCGCCGCAGGTGCTCGCCGAACTCGAGGACACGTTCGGCGTGCCGGTAGTCGAGGCCTACGCGATGACCGAAGCCGCGCACCAGATGACCTGTAACCAGCTGCCCCCCGGACAGCGCAAGCCCGGCACCGTCGGCTGCGCGGCGGGGCCCGAGGTGGCGATCATGGACGAGGCATCACCGGCGCTGCTCGGCACCGGGGAGGTCGGCGAAGTCGTGATACGCGGCGACAACGTGACGCACGGCTACGAAAACAACCCGACGGCGAACGCAAAGTGCTTCGTCGACGGCTGGTTTCGCACCGGTGACCAGGGCGTGATGGACGAGGACGGCTACCTGACCATCACCGGGCGGCTGAAGGAAATCATCAATCGCGGTGGCGAGAAGATCTCGCCGCGCGAGGTGGACGACGTGCTGATGGATTTCGAGGCGATCCGCCAGGTCGTGACGTTCGCGATGCCGCACCGGTCGCTGGGCGAAGAGGTCGCGGCGGCGGTCGTGCTGCGCGAAGGCGCCGAGGCCGACGAAAAAGCCATTCGCGACTTCGCATCGCAGCGCCTGGCCGGATTCAAGGTGCCGCGCAGGATCATCATCCTCGACGAAATTCCAAAGGGTGCGACCGGCAAGCTGCAGCGCATCGGGCTGGCGGAAAAGCTGGGCGTCGCCTGATGCGCATCTGCATCTACGGCGCGGGGGCGATCGGCGGCTGGCTGGGCTGCCAGCTTTCGCTGGCCGGCGAAGACGTGACGCTGATCGCCCGCGGTCCGCATCTTGCGGCGATGCAGAAAAACGGCATCAGGCTGCTGATCGACGGCGAGGAACGGGTCGCACACCCGAAATGCACCGACGATCCCGCCGAAGCGGGTCCGCAGGACTACGTGATCATCGCCGTCAAGGCGCATTCGTTTCCCGGCATCACGGACAGGCTCGCGCCGATGTTCGATGCCGAAACGGCCGTCGTCACAGGCGTCAACGGAATTCCCTGGTGGTACTTCTACAAGCTCGAGGGGCCGTGGGAGGACCGGCGCGTGGAGAGCGTCGATCCCGGCGGCCGGATCTGGGACGCGGTCGGCCCGGAACGCGCGATCGGCTGCGTCGTCTACCCGGCCGCCGAAATTGCCGAGCCCGGTGTCATTCGCCACATCGAAGGCGACCGCTTCATTCTCGGCGAGCCGGACGGTGCCGGTTCGGAGCGTGCGCAAAAACTCTGTGACGCGCTGAACAATGCCGGCTTCACGTCCCGCGTGCGCAACAACATCCGCGACGACATCTGGGTCAAGCTGTGGGGCAATCTGTGCTTCAACCCGATCAGCGCGCTGACGCTCGCGACCCTGGACAAGGTAGCCGGCGAGGCGGGTACCGGCGAGGTCTGCCGGCACATGATGCAGGAGGCGCAGGCAATCGGTGAAAAGCTCGGCGCGCGCTTTCGCGTCAACATCGACAAGCGTCTCGCCGGCGGCGCGGCCGTCGGCGCGCACAAGACCTCGATGCTGCAGGATCTCGAACAGGGGCGGCCGATGGAGATCGACGCGCTGGTCACGGTCGTGCAGGAGCTCGGGCGCATGGTCGAGGTGCCGACGCCGACGATCGACGTCGTACTGGCGCTGATCCAGCAGCGCGCGCGCAGCGCGGGGACCTACACATGACGACATCTGCAACGACGAACTTCGACGATCTGGAACTGCCGTCCCTCGCGCCGCGCAGCCTGTTCCGCAAATTCGGACCCGG
>CALKYK010000027.1 GCA_938003715.1 uncultured Gammaproteobacteria bacterium | reverse complement strand
AGCGACACGCCCTGCAACGCGACAGCCACCGGCATCAGGAGCAGCACCGATTTGAGGAGCGGCACGAACGGGTACGGCAAACCGCCGGCGTCGCGGGAAACTTCGCGAATACTCCAGGATGCGGCGACGTATTCGTAGCTCGATAACAGGAAGAATCCGCAAAGCGGGAAAATGAAAAAAAGAGTGCCGAGCAGATTGACCCACCCGCGCCGCCTCGCAGTCAGGTCGCGGTAGAAGACATCGACGCGCACGTGCTCCTCGCGCTGCAATGTGTAGGCTGCGCCCAGCATGAACACCACCGCGTGCATCCAGGTGACGGACTCCTGCAGCCAGATGAAGCCGGTGTCGAAGGCATAACGCAGCACCACGATGACGGTTGTGACAAGCACCATCAGCAATGTCAGCCACGCGGCGGCGTGCCCTGTGCCGATGCTGATGCGGTCGATGACCGCCATTGGCGAAGACGGTCGGTCCGCTTGCTCACTCACCGCGGGCCGCCTTCTCGATCCGCCTCAGGAAAACCTGCATCTCCTTCGCCGCCTGTCGGTCGCCCTTTGCATTGGCCGCATCGATGCCGCGCCGGTACGCATCGGCGGCACCCCGGTGATCGCCCGCCTCCGCAAGCGATTTGCCGAGGAGCTTCCAGGCCGCGGAATAGGACGGGTCCTGCTCGACGGCAAGGCGCAGGTGCTGTGCCGCCGCCTCCGGGTTGCCGTCGCCCAGATACTCCGAGCCCAGCGAGAACCGGAGCAGCGCCGAGTCCTGGCCTCGCTCGAGCATCGCCTCGAACGCCGCGATCCTGCCGGCCATCAGTGACGCCAGAACGTCGGCGTAATCAGCACCAGCAGCGTGAAAATCTCGAGCCGGCCGAGCAGCATGCCGGTAATGGCGATCCACTTCGCAGTATCGGTCACGGTCATGAAGCCGGCACTGACCTCGCCCAGCCCGGGACCGAGGTTGTTCAGCGTCGCGGCAACCGCGGAGAACGCGGTGATCTGGTCGAGCCCGGTCGCCATCATGGCGAGCAGCATCACGCCGAATACGACGCTGCAGACGGAAAAGAAGCCCCATACGCCCTCGACGACGCGGTAGGTCACCGCCTTGTTGCCGAGCTTCACCGGAATCTCCGCGCTTGGGTGCACCAGGCGTACGATCTCGCGCGCACCCTGCTTCGCAATCAGCAGCCAGCGAATCACCTTGATGCCGCCGCCGGTCGAGCCGGCACAGCCGCCGACGAAACTCGCAAAGATGAGCAGCACCGGGATCGCGCCCGGCCATGCCGCGTAGTTCGCCGTCGTGAAGCCGGTCGTCGTCGCGATCGACACCGACTGGAACAGGCCGTTGATGAACGAATCGTCCGGCTCGGCATAGGCACCGAGGAACGTCAGCGACACGATGACGATCGAGGACAGCACGACCAGCACGAACACGTACGCCTTGAATTCGGGATCCTGCGCGTAGTGCGAGATCGACATGTTGCGCCAGGCGAAGAAATGCAACGAAAAATTGATACCGGCCACGAACATGAACACGATCGCAACGAGATCGATGGCGGTACTGTTGAATGCACCGATGCTCAGGTCGTGGGTCGAGAATCCGCCGATCGCGACGGTGGAGAATGCGTGGCACAGCGCGTCGAATGCGGGCATGCCGGCGAACCAGTAGCTCACGCCGCAAAGCACCGTGAAAACGAAATACACAAGCCACAGCGCCTTCGCCGTCTCGGTAATCCGCGGTGTCAGCTTCGTGTCCTTGACCGGCCCAGGGGTTTCCGCCCGGTACAGCTGCATGCCGCCGACGCCGAGCATCGGCAGCACCGCTACCGCGAGGACGATAATGCCCATGCCGCCGAACCACTGCAGCTGCTGGCGGTAGTAGAGAATCGACTTCGGCAGTGAATCGAGGCCGGGCAGCACCGTCGCCCCGGTCGTCGTCAGTCCGGAGATCGACTCGAAGATCGCGTTCGTCAGGGTCATCGACGGCGTTTCCGCGAGGAACAGCGGCGCCGCTCCCGCCATGCCGAGAACGGTCCAGAACGACGCGACGACGACGAATCCGTCGCGCAGCCTGAGATCCTTGCGCCTGTTGCGCACCGGAAACCAGAACACGGCACCTGCACCCAGGATAAGGGCGAAGCTTTCGACGAACGGCAACCAGGAGCCGTCGTTGTAGATCAGGCTGACGATGACCGGCGGCAGCATCGTGACGCTGAACATCATCAGCAGCAGCCCCAGGATGCGTAGTGCGACAGTCCAGTTCATGTTTTATCGGGCCGAGTCATGTCGACGGCGTTGCGTCACACGAAGGAAACGCCGACCTGGAACATGTTTTCGATGCGGTCGATCTTGCGCCGGTCGGTCATGAACAGGATCACGTGATCGTCGGTTTCGATGACCGTGTCGTGATGCGCCATGATCGCCTTGTCGCCGCGAACGAGCGCGACGATGGTCGTGCCGCGCGGCAGGTCGAGGTCTTCGATCGCGCGACCGACCACCTTGGATTGTTCTTTGGTGCCGTGTGCGACGGCTTCGATCGCTTCGGCCGCGCCACGACGTAGGGAATGCACCTTGACCACGTCGCCGCGCCGGACGTGCGCGAGCAGCGAGCCGATCGTGACCTGCTGCGGCGAGATCGCGATGTCGATCGAACCGGACTCGACCAGCTCCGCGTAGGACGGGCGATTGATCAACGCCATGACCTTGTGGGCACCGAGCCGCTTCGCCAGCATGGCGGACAAAATATTCGCCTCTTCCGCATTCGTCAGCGCGCAGAAGACGTCGACGTTGTCGATGTTTTCCTCGAGCAGCAGCTCTTCGTCGGCGGCGTCGCCGACCAGCACGATGGCCTTGTTCAGCTGCTCGGATATGACTTTCGCCCGCTGTGGATTACGCTCGATGATCTTGACCTGGTTCGTCTGCTCCAGCGCGAGTGCGAGGCGTACGCCGATATTGCCGCCGCCGGCGATGACGACGCGGCGCACCGGGTCCTCGAGCTTGCGCACTTCGCTCATGAACACGCGCACATCCTGGCGTGTGGCGATGAAGAACACCTCGTCGCCGTCGCGAATGACGGTATCGCCTTCGGGCTGCAGCGATTTTCCGTCGCGGTAGATCGCAGCAATGCGCCCTTCCGTGTTCGGAATGTGTTCCTTCAGCGCCGCGATCTTCTGTCCGACCAGCGAACCGCGATGGTCGGCCCTGGCGCCGACGAGGCGCACGCGCCCTTCGGCGAAGTCGAGCACCTGAAGTGCGCCCGGATACAGAATCAGCTGCTCGATGTACTCGCAGACGAGCTGCTCGGGGCTGATGCGTACGTCGACCGGAATCGCGTCCTGGGTGAAAAGCTGGCGCGCATTCATGTACTCCGCGGACCGTATGCGGGCGATCTTGGTCGGCGTGTGGTACACGGTGTAGGCGACCTGGCAGGCAACCATGTTGGTTTCGTCGGTATCAGTCAGCGCGACGACGATGTCGGCGTCGTTCGCGCCGGCGCGCTGCAGGACCTCGGGGTAGGCGGCGTGGCCGACGACCGTGCGAATGTCCAGCCGGTCCTGCAGCTCACGCAGCACTTCCGGGCGCATGTCGACAACCGTGACTTCGTTCGCTTCTTCGCGAGAGAGATGGTATGCCGCAGATGAGCCGACCTGTCCGGCGCCGAGGATCAGAATTTTCATTATCGTTTTTGCGGCTCTTCTTGCGCGCCTATTCTACATGAGATCGAGGTTGGCATACGCCAGGACGAGAATCTTGGTGCCCGCATTCTCGAAGTTGACCTCGACCTGAGCGTGCGCGCCCTGGCCCATGCAGTTCAGGATGACGCCGTCGCCGAACTTCGCGTGACGCACCCGCTGCCCCAGCCGCACGCCGATCTCGGCCGCGGGATCGATGCTGCCGCCGCGTCGCCGTCCGGCTCGCGCAAGCGAGCTGACCGGGCGGCTGACCTGCACCCGCGGGCGAATCTCCTCGACGAGCTGTTCCGGGATCTCGGAAATGAATCGCGACGGCTGCGAAAAGCTGTCCATGCCGTGCAGGCGGCGCTGTTCCGCATGAGTTATGTACAGCGTCTGCTTCGCGCGTGTCAGGCCGACGTAGCACAGCCGCCGCTCCTCTTCGAGCCCGGAGGAATCCGACAGCGAACGCTGGTGTGGAAACAGCCCGTCTTCCATGCCGGCGAGGAATACCAGCGGGAACTCGAGTCCCTTCGCCGAGTGCATCGTCATCAGCTGCACGCAGTCTTCCCATGCATCCGCCTGGCCTTCGCCGGCCTCGAGCGCCGCATGCGCGAGAAACGCATCGAGTGGCGACATGTCGTCTGCCGGATCCGGCGCGAATCCTTTCGCAGCGCTGACGAGCTCCTCTAGGTTCTCGATTCTCGTCTCACCACGCTCGCCTTTCTCCTTCCTGAAGAACTCCACGAGTCCGCTCGCGTGAATGACGTGATCCACCTGTTCGTGCAGGTCGAGGCCCGATGTGTCGCGCGCCATGCGCTCGATGAGATTGAGAAACACGACGACGGACGTTGCCGTGCGCCCGCCGAGATCGCCGCTTGCGACCGCGCCGGCGGCGCGCCACAGCGAGCAGCCGTTCGCGCGCGCATAGCTGCGCATCGACTCGACCGTTCGCGCGCCGATGCCGCGCGTCGGGCGGTTGACGATGCGTTCGAACGCGCTGTCGTCGTCGCGATGCGATATCAGCCGCAGGTAGGCGAGCGCGTCCTTGATTTCCTGTCGCTCGAAGAATCGCAGCCCGCCGTAGACGCGATACGGCAGACCCGCGTTCATCAGCGCTTCTTCGAGAACGCGCGACTGGGCGTTCGAGCGGTACAGGACGGCGGCATCCGCGCGCGGATTGCCCTGGTCGCTCCAGTCGCGCAGCCGGCCGACGATGAAGTCGGCCTCGTCGCGCTCGTTGTATGCGGAGTAGACGCGGATCGGTTCGCCTTCCGCGCCGTCGGTCCAGAGGTTTTTGCCGAGCCGCGAATCGTTGTTCGCAATGACCGCGTTCGCCGCATTCAGTATCGTGCCGGTCGAGCGGTAGTTCTGCTCGAGCTTGACCAGCTTTGCGCCCGGAAAGTCCTGGCGGAAACGATGGATGTGCTCGACACGCGCCCCGCGCCAGCGATAGATCGACTGGTCATCGTCGCCGACCACGAACGGTATGCCGCCGCCGCCCGACAGCAGTCTCAGCCACGCGTACTGGATCGCGTTCGTGTCCTGGAACTCGTCGACGAGCAGGTGCCGGAAACGCCGCTGGTAATGCGCGAGCAGCTCCGGGTTGTCGCGCCATAGTTCGTGCGCGCGGAGCAGCAGCTCCGCGAAGTCGACGAGACCGCCGCGATCGCACACCTGCTGGTACTCGGCGTACAGCGAGATGAACTGGCGGCGATTCGGGTCGTTGTCGTCGTCGAGGTGCTGCGGGCGCAGCCCCTCGTCCTTTTGCGCGTTGATGAACCACTGCACCTCGCGTGGTGCCCAGCGGTCGTCGTCCAGCTCAAGGTTCTTGATCAGGCGCTTGATAATGCGCTGCTGGTCGTCGGCGTCGATGATCTGGAAATTCTGCGGCAGCTTCGCTTCCTGCCAGTGCCGCCGCAGCAGCCGGTGCGCGAGACCGTGAAAGGTGCCTATCCAGAGGTGACTGACCGGCATGCCGAGCAGCGACTCGATGCGGCCGCGCATCTCGGCCGCGGCCTTGTTGGTGAAGGTCACCGCGAGCAGGCTCTGCGGCGATACGCCTTCGACGTCGATCAGCCACGCCGCACGGTGCGTCAGGACCCGGGTCTTGCCGCTGCCGGCGCCGGCGATGACCAGCACCGGCTCGGCCGGTGCCGTCACGGCGTCGCGCTGCGCGTCGTTCAGCGATTCGAGTATCGGGGTGACATCCATGGGCCGGGCGGGTCGAGCGGATCGGGACAGGGGGCGAAGTCTAGCAAAAGCCGCCGCGCCGCTGCCGCCTATGAATATCGCGGTCAGTCGGGCGATTCTTTAGGTACGAGCACGCAATGACGGGAGTGGGCAAGTCGCCCGCAGGGGCGGGCTGCTACTGGATCCAGCGCACCCCGATCAGCGCCTGTCCACGCGTGTACTCGATGCGGGTGTCGGTCGAGATCACGTCGCGATATGTGTATTCCGCCGTCAGCTCGAGGTTGTCGGTCATGCGGAAGGTCGCGATGGCGCGGCCCCAGGCCGTTTCCAGCGTCTTGCGGCCGGCAGTCGGCTCGTGGAAAGCGAAGGCGTTTTCGTAGTTGTAGATGTTGTAGCGGGCCTCGGCTTCGAGTTCGAAGCGATCGCCAAAACGAATGTGGAACTCGGCGCCGTAGTCGTCGCGGAAGTAGTTGTTGTAGCCAACGTGCTGGTCGATACGCTCGGTTCGCGCGTAGCTCAGGCCGAACCACATCGCTGAGGTGATGCGCTGCCGCGCCTCGACGCCGAAGCGAGTGTAGTCATAGCGAACGTTCGGGTTGCCGAGCGGTTGCGTGCCGTCGAGCTCGAACGCCGGGCGGTCGGTAAACCGGCGCGTGTAGTACTCGCCGCGCAAACGCACCAGCGACGTCGACGAGAAGCGCCACTGCCCGTTCAGGCCGAGTAGCCAGTGTTCGTTGTCGTATTCCGGGACAATGACCGTGTCTTCGTAGTTCCAGAGCTGCCCGCGCGCCCTCGCGCCGATCGTCAGCCGGCCGTAACGCTGTCGCATCCAGAATTCCGGTCCGAAGCGGACGTAGGAAAGTCGGTCGGAGATGTCCACGCCGCCAATGCCGCGCTCGATACCGTTGTCGGGGTCGAAGTAGGTTTCCTTGTGCTGGGCGATCTTGAACGCGCTGTAGACGCGACGTTCGCGATCTTCCTCGCGCCGCCGGTATTCACTGCCGAAGCTGATCTCGTGCAGGTATTCGTTTGCATTCTCGAGGTTCGTGTCCTGGTAGAAGCGCCCGCCTGCCCGGTAGCCGGCAAAGAAACCTTCGTTCTCGAGCGAATTGACCTGGTACTTGATGTTCAGGCTCGCAGGTATGTACAGGCCGGATTGAATGACCGGCGTTACCAGTGGCTGATTCGGGTCGGCCAGATCGACATAGGCGCTCGACGGCGAGCGGTACACGTTGTCGTCCACGCCGGCGCCCACCCGCGCCCGTAATTCGAAGTTCGTGAACTTGCGTTCGCGTTCGGCCAGCGCTTCCTCGACGATGCGCGGCCGCTCGAAAGCGCGATCTTCCTCGACCTGGCGAATCGCGCGTCGCGCGAGCCGGGCGATGTCGCTACGCTGTTCCTGGTCGCGTGCGCGACGGAACCAGCGCAGCGCCTCGTCCAGATCGCCAATCGCGTAGGCGTTCAGGCCGAGGTTGTAATGACTCAGAGGCGCGAGTGGCGCATAGCGGCTTGCCTCGAGCAGGGACTCGCGCGCCCGCACGTGCTGCCGGGCGCGGTAATGCGCGACGCCGGTGTTGTAGTGCAGGAGCGGGGTGTCGAGCCCGGCGTCCGCGGCCTGGCGGTAGCGCAAGAGCGCCGCCCAATAGAGATCGTCGCGAAACAGGCGATTGCCGTCCTCGAACAACTCCTCGGTGGTGGCAGCGCCTGCCGAGGTCGCCACGAGCGCGGCAAACGCAAGCCAGATGCGAGTTTTTCGACTCGTTACGAAAATGATTCCAAGCTCCTGCGGGGACGCCATCCCGCTGTCCCGATTCTTGCGCGATTATGGAAAACCTGCACCAAGTACGGCCCAACAATGTGACGTGGCGCAAATTATTCGATCGTCGGGCGTGCGTGGCGGCCTAAATGGCTCGCCGTGGCAAAGAAGAACCCCCCGGGGCAACAATGTGCCTCGGGGGGTGCCGGTCGGGCGGCCCGCCGTAGGGCGGGCCGCCCGACCGCTGATCGTACGAAGTCTGTTGCGTTCCGATATCAGGCAACGTCGTCCGTATTCTCGTCGGTGACATCGGTCGACACGTCGTCTTCCATGGAATCGTCTTCCATGTCGTCTTCGTGATCGTCTTCCAGGTCCGGCTCGTCGGTGTCGATCTCGTCGCCTTCGTCGAAGTCGCTTTCGTCCTCGGCGTGCTCTTCGTCGTTCTCGCTTTCGAAGTCGTCGTCATGATCGAAGTCGTCTTCCTCGTCGCGGAAGTCGTCGCCCGAATCACTTTCGTGCTCTTCCTCGGACTCGTGCTCATCCGAAGATTCACCGTCATCCGACTCATGCTCGCTCTCGGACTCGTGCTCGTCCGAAGATTCGCCGTCGTCCGACTCATGCTCGCTCTCGGACTCGTGCTCGTCCGAAGATTCACCGTCGTCCGACTCGTGTTCGCTCTCGGACTCGTGCTCATCCGATGATTCGCCTTCATCCGACTCGTGTTCGTCTTCGGCTTCGTGCTCTCCGTCGTGCTCAGGACCGCGCATGACGAATCCGTCACCCTTCAGGTCCTCGACGCTGTCCAGCACTTCCATCGTGATGTCGAGTTCGTCGATATCGGCCCGCACGATTGCCGGGAACAACGCCAGGCAGGTGAGCGCGATCGTGGCCACGAATAACTTGAACTGTTTCATTGCCAATACTCCGTTTGCTGCTTCGGCGAGCCGAAGCTCCTTCAAATGATGGTCACCCGGACACGGAACGACTTGTCGTCATCCTGGTGCCGCAAAGTAGCCAAGAGCTCTCCGCCTGCGGGCGAAGTAGCGATTAATGTCAGGGGCAGAATGTTCTTGCCTTCATTCAGGCTGGTCATCCAGACGATTTCGCGCTGTCCCGGAAATCCGGCCAGCTCGACGCCGTCCGGGAGAATCACCGTCATCGTCGCGTCGCTCAGCGCAACCGCCGAGGAGAAAACGAGATTCAGCGTGCGCGGCTCCTCGAGCGCCATGGTCACCGCCGGCAGCGGCGCCTCGTCGATCGTCGGCGCGGTGAAAAATATGCCGCTCATCAGCCACACGACGAGCGCCGCGGCGATGGTGCCGCCGACACCCGACATCACCCAGCGACGTCGCTGGCGGCGCGAGCCTTCCGCCGTGGCCCGCAACAACGCCCGCGTGTAGAACTCGTCGCCCGGATGCGCAGGCGTCGTGTCGCCATATGCGACCAGCAGCGACCGAAGCTCGCGCGCCGCCGCGACCTCGCTGCGGCATTCATCGCAGTCGGCGACGTGACGATCGACGGACCCGGCCGTTGCGGCGTCCAGCGCGCCGTCCAGGTAGTCGTCGATCAGGTCTTTTACGTGCTCGTCGGTCATGGTTTCCTTCCCGTTGATTCCTGACACGATCAATCCACGCCAAAGGTTCCATCCTCGGCGAGGATTTCCCGGAGACGGGCCCGCGCGCGGTGCAGGCGGGACTTCAGCGTGCCGATCGGCGTGTCTGTAATCGCCTGAATTTCAGCGAGTTTGTAACCTTCCGTGTCGTGCAGCAGGACGACCACGCGGTGTTCGTCGCTCAATCGCGCCAGCGCGGTATCGAGCCGCATTATGTTATCCGCGCGTTCCGCGGCGGCCGCAGTATCCCGCCCGCCCGGCAGCGCGTCGACCGTGCCTTCGGGCAGCGCGCTCTCCGCCACTGCAACCAGGCGCTCGCGCGTGAATCGGCGCTGGTTGTCGACGAAATGGTTGTACATGACACGGCACAGCCACGGCGCCGGCTCCTCGATCTCGATGAGGACGTCGAGGCGTGCGAACACCTTCGTCAACACGTCCTGGAACAGGTCCTCCGCCTCCGGCTTCGATCCGGCAAGGCGAAAAGCGAAGCGGTACAGGCGATCGAGATGCGGCCGCAATAGCGCATCGAAACTTTCGTGCCTGTGACGGTCCGGCGGGTTCATGCGCTCCGAGTGTAGTGACCGGTCACCGATCCACAAGCCGCACCCGCCAAAACTGAGAAGTCGCGCGGCGCGTTCTCATCGCGGCTGACGATCCGGTTTCTTCATCGCAAGGACCTAATGGCTGAAGGAATCCACGTGTGTTGAGTCCGGAGCCGCAGCGACCCCGGGCAATTGCTCCTCACT
>CALKYK010000026.1 GCA_938003715.1 uncultured Gammaproteobacteria bacterium | reverse complement strand
GTGTTCGTCCGCGAGCGGCGCGTACGCGGGCTGTTTGGAGAGAGTCCAGCGCTGAGATGCTCTGTTCTCTTCCTTGATTTTCTCCCCGTGGAGAAAACCGGCATCGCAGCCGGCCAGCACGCCACCCGGAAACGCGAGCTCGGGGAGCGACTGCAGCCCGCCCTTGTTGACCGCGCGGGCACCGTAGCCAATGCGCTTGCCGCCTTCGAGCGTTTCCCGGATGCGCGGATGCAGCTTCCAGCGCTGGAACTCCTCGAACGGATTGAGGTGCGGGTTTCTGTAGTTGAGCGCAATGATCAGGCCGAGGAACACCTGGTTCCCTGCCGCGTGATAGAGAAAGCCGCCGCCCTCGGTCGCGTTGTCCAGCGGCCAGCCGAGCGTGTGCACGACCAGCCCCTCGTCGTGTTTCGATGGCTCGATTTCCCAGATTTCCTTGAGACCGATGCCGTAATGCTGCGGGTCACTGTCCTTGCGCAGGTCGAAGCGCGCGACGAGTTCCTCGCCCAGATTGCCGCGGCAGCCCTCGGCGAAAATCGTGTAGCGGCCGAGCAGTTCGTAGCCGGGCTGGTAGGCCGACTTCTTCGTGCCGTCCCTGGCGATGCCGAGATCGCTCGTGGCCACACCTTTGACCCGTCCGTTTTCGTCGTACAGCACTTCCGAGGCCGCGAACCCGGGAAACACGTTGATGCCGGAGGCTTCGGCCTTCTCGCCGAGCCACTGGCAGAGGCGCCCGAGGCTGATGATGTAGTTGCCCTTGTTGTGCATCGGCGCCGGCACTAACAGGCCCGGCACGCGAATCGATTTGCGCTCGCTCGTCAGGTAGTGGATGCGGTCGCCCTTGACCGCAGTCGTGAGCGGTGCGCCTTCGCTTTGCCAGTCCGGGTACAGTTCGTTCAGCGCCCGCGGTTCGAAAACGTTGCCGGACAGGATGTGCGCGCCGACCTCAGAGCCCTTTTCGACGACGACGACGGACAGCTCGCGACCGTCGGCCTGTGAAAGCTGCGCCAGTCGGCACGCCGCGCCGAGGCCCGCCGGCCCGGCGCCGACGATGACGACGTCGAATTCCATCGATTCCCGTGCGATCTGCTCGTTCATGTTGTCGTTTTATTCCTCCTGGCGGGCGAACGCGAGATTTCAAAATCCGCGGCGCCGCGTTACTTTAGCCGGCATTCACGGAGAGCCGATGGCAATCAGGGAAGCCTACAGGAACGCCGCGCGCGAACACGCGTTTACGCCGGACCCGGCGCAGGAGCGGGTCGTTGCCCGGCTCGAGCGCCTGCAGCAGGAGATTCTCGCACAGGCTTCCGCGCTGTGCCGGCTGCGCCGCCGGCTGCCGTTCGTCAAGGCACCCGCGTCGCCCAGAGGCATATACCTGTGGGGCGGCGTCGGTCGCGGCAAGACGTTCCTGATGGACCTGTTCTTCACCACGCTGTCGGTCGGTCGCAAGCGCCGCATCCATTTTCATCGCATGATGAGCGACGTCCACGCGCGGCTCAAGGCGCTTCCGGATGTCAGCGACCCGCTGGGGCGGGTCGCCGACGACATCGCCGCGGAAACGCGCGTGCTGTGTTTCGACGAGTTCTTCGTCAGCGACATCGCCGACGCCATGCTGCTCGGTCGGCTGCTCGGCGGACTGTTCGAGCGCGGCGTCACGCTGGTCGCCACCTCGAACTCGGCACCGCACGACCTGTACCGCGACGGGCTGCAGCGGCAGCAATTCCTGCCGGCCATCGCCGCCATCGAGGCGCACACCGAGATCATCGAGCTGGATGGCGACAGCGACTATCGCCTCGCGTTGATTCGCGATACCGGTACCTACCTCGACGCCGCTGATCCGTCGACGGGGAAGCGACTCGAACACTACTTCGAGGAAATCGCCTCGGGTGAGATGCTGCAGGGAGAATCGATCGAGGTGCTCGGTCGCCCGGTGTCCACGCTGCGCTGCGCCAAGGGCATCGCCTGGTTCGCCTTCGCCGATCTGTGCGGCGGCCCGCGCAGCCAGGAAGATTACATCGAGATCGCGCGCTGGTATCCCACGGTCATCGTGTCGGACATCCCGCAGCTGACACGGAAGGACGAGGATGCGGCGCGACGCTTCATCTCGCTGGTCGACGAGTTCTATGACCGGCGTGTAAAGCTCGTGGCCTCGGCGGCCGCCGACGTCGACGAGCTGGATCGTGGCCGGGGGCTCGGATTCGAATTCGAACGCACGGCGAGCCGCCTTAAAGAAATGCAGTCTGCGGAATACCTGCACGCTGCGCACCTGGCCTGAGGGCGCGAGGTTTCACCGCTTGCTGCGGTGCAGTAACATCCATGAGGAAAGCAATAACAAAGAGAGGTTACCCGGCGTGGACGACGAAACCGGCCAGGAACTGATTCTCGAGGACTTCATGCCGTACCGGCTCGCTATTCTGTCGCACACGGTGTCCAGCCTGATCGCTCGCGTCTACGACAAGCGCTTCGGCCTGACGATTCCGGAATGGCGAGTGATCGCGATCGTGGGCCGCTTTCCGGGACTGTCCGCCGTCGAGGTTGCGGAGCGCACGATGCTCGACAAGGTCGCCGTGAGCCGCGCGGTCACCAAGCTGATCAAGGCCGAGCGCATCGAGCGCGAATTCGCCGATGCGGACCGGCGGCGATCCATCCTCACGTTGTCGGAGAAAGGTCGCAAGGTACACGACGAAATCGCGCCGCTCGCGCTGCGCATGGAGGCGGACTTGCTGCACGGCCTTACCGACGAGGAAATCGGCACGCTGAACGTCGTAATCGAAAGGTTGCTGGCGCGGGCGCGCTTCATCAGCGCGCCGTAGCAGCCCTGTGCCGGATCAGCTGCCGATCTCGGTACGCACGCTGATCAGCTCCGGAAAAAACTCCACGTCCAGCGACTTCTTCAGGAACGACACCCCGGAGGAACCGCCGGTGCCTTTCTTGTGGCCGATGATGCGCTCGACGGTCTTCAGGTGGTGGAAACGCCAGAACTGGAAATTGTTGCCGATGTCCATCAGCGCTTCGCACATCTCGTACTCGGCCCAGTGCTGCTCCGGGTCGTCGTAGATGAGCTTGAACACGGCCACCACGCCGGGATCCTCTTCGCGACGGTCGCCGAAATCGCGCTCGACGCTGGCCTCTGGCACCGGCAACTCACGCCGCGCGAGAAAGCGCAGGAATTCCTCGTACAGGCTCGGCGAATGGAGCGCTTTGTCCAGCCGCTCGTACCAGTCCGCGTGATGCTGGTAAAAGCGCATGACGCCCTTCGACTTGTTGCCGAGCAGGAACTCGAGCAGCCGGTACTGCGGAGACTGGAATCCGGACGCGGTCCCGAAGACGTGGCGAAACTCGGCGTATTCGCTGGGCGTCAGCGTGTCCAGCACCGACCACTGGTTGTAGACCTGCGCCTGGATGTGCTTGACACGGGCGAGGCTCTTCACGGCCGGACCGGGCGTGTCGTCGCAAAGCCAGCGCATCGACGCCTCGATCTCGTGGATCATCAGCTTTATCCACAGCTCGGTGACCTGGTGCTGGATAATGAACAGCATTTCGTCGTGATGCGGCGGATTGCTCAGCGGCGACTGCGCATCGAGTAGCCGGTCGAGCTGCAGGTAGGCCGTGTAGTCGCTGTCGCGGCTCAGGTTGTCGTGGATTCCGGATTCGATCTCGCGCGTCGTCATGGGGGTGCCTGGCGTGGGTTCATGCCTGTTGGCGGTCATTGTAAGCCCCACCGACGCGCGCGCACAGCACGCCCCGACGGCGCATTGCGGAGCGCGTCGGCCGGCAGCCGATCCGATTTTCGGCCAGGTTCTGGCAATGCCGGGCGCAGAGGAATAACCTTGCCATCCGAGCGTCCGGGGGAGCGCATCTCGCGAATCTCGGATGCTCTCCGGACCGGTCGGAGTGCCCGCAGTGCCAAAACAGCAACAACGTCGTGCCAGCGACAAGACTGACCACCTGATCGACGAGATCGTTGCCACCAAGCCAGCCGCCGACGCGCTATCGACGCGCAAGGAAATCGACAACTTCATTAGGCTGTACTTCGCGCACGTGCCCGAAGAGGACATACACGAGCGCACGCCCGAGGCAATGGCGCAGGCTGCGATGCGGCACCTCGAATTTGCCAGGACACGCAAGGCCGGCCAGGCGCTGCTGCGCATCTACAACCCGGACGAGAAACGCGACGGCTACGAATCGCCGTTCACGATCGTCGAGATGGTCAACGACAACATGCCTT
>CALKYK010000025.1 GCA_938003715.1 uncultured Gammaproteobacteria bacterium | reverse complement strand
GCGTTGAAGGTTGCCGAAGGCCGCATCGCCGCGGTGGTTTTTGCGCCGTCCGGGTGATAGTAGCCGCCGATGTCCATCGCCTTGCCCTGCACGCCGTTCAGTTCGTCGACGATGACTTTTTCCTTGCTGCGCAGTTCGGCGGCGACCGGCTCGAACGTCGCTTTGAGGTCCGCATCGTCGTCCTGTGACGCCAGCGCTTCGGCCCAGTACAAGGCCAGGTAGAAGTGACTGCCGCGGTTGTCGAGTTCGTGCACCTTTCGCGACGGCGACTTGTTCGTCTCCAGCATTTGTGCGTTCGCCGCATCCAGCGCGCCGGCCAATACTTTCGCTGCCTTGCTGCCGGATTTGTCCGCGAGGTCCTCTATCGAGACCGCTAGCGCGAGGAATTCGCCGAGCGAGTCCCAGCGCAGATGGTTTTCTTTCAGGAACTGCTGCACGTGCTTCGGCGCCGAACCGCCGGCACCGGTTTCGTACAGGCCGCCGCCTGCAAGCAGGGGCACGATCGAAAGCATCTTCGCGCTGGTGCCGAGCTCGAGTATCGGGAACAGGTCGGTCAGGTAGTCGCGCAGGACATTGCCGGTGATGGATATCGTGTCCTTGCCGTCGCGAACGCGCTTCAGCGTCGCGCGCATGGCTTCGACCGGCGCCATGATGCGGATGTCGAGGCCGTTTGTATCGTGGTCTTTGAGGTAGGTTTCCACGCGGCCGATCAGGTTCGCATCATGGGCCCGGTTCGGGTCCAGCCAGAAGATCGCTGCCGCGCCGGTCGCTCTTGCGCGGCTGACGCCGAGCCTGACCCAGTCGCGAATCGGCAGGTCCTTCGTCTGGCACATGCGCCAGATGTCACCTTCGCTGACCTCGTGCTCGAGCAGTACGTTGCCGCCCTCGTCGACGACACGCACGGTGCCGGGCGTGATGATCTCGAAGGTCTTGTCGTGCGATCCGTATTCCTCGGCCTTCTGCGCCATCAGGCCGACGTTCGAGACGTTGCCCATGCTGGGTACGTCGAAAGCGCCGTGTTTTTTGCAGTCCTCGATGACTTCCTGGTAGATGCCGGCGTAGCTCCGGTCCGGAATCATCGCGACCGTGTCGCGAAGCTTGCCGTCGGGACCCCACATCTTGCCCGATGAGCGAATCGCCGCCGGCATCGACGCGTCGATGATGACGTTGCTCGGCACGTGCAGGTTCGTGATGCCCTTGTCGGAATCGACCATCGCGAGGGGAGGGCGCTGCTCGTACACGGCTTCGATGTCGGCGCGGACCTCCGCCTGTTTGTCGTCCGGCAGCTCGGCGATGCGCGCGTAGACGTCGCCGATGCCGTTGTTCGGCTCGACACCGATCTCAGCGAACAACGCTTCGTGCTTGTCGAAGACGTCCTTGTAATAAACAGTCACGGCGTGGCCGAACATGATCGGGTCCGACACCTTCATCATCGTCGCTTTCAGGTGCAGTGACAGCAGCACGTCGTCCTTTGCTGCTTCCTCCGTTGCGCGGGCAAAAAATGCGCGCAATGCATCGCGATTCATGACCGCGGCGTCGATCACCTCTTCCTGCAGCACCGGCACCGCGTCCTTCAGCACCGTCACCTGGCCGTCAGCGGCGACATGCTCGATGCGAGCGACGCCGGTCGAGTTCACGATGGTCGATTGTTCGCTGGAGTAGAAATCGCCGTCGTCCATGTGGGCGACCCGCGATTTGGAGTCGGCCGACCAGGCGCCCATCGAATGCGGGTTCTTTTTCGCGTAGGCCTTGACCGGCCCCGCCACCCGGCGGTCGGAGTTGCCCTCGCGCAGCACCGGGTTGACCGCGCTGCCGAGCACTTTCGAATAGCGAGCCCTGATGTCGCGCGCGGCATCGCTGTCAGGCTCGTCCGGGTAGTCGGGCAGGTCGTAGCCCTGCGACTGCAGTTCGCCGAGCGCATCCGTGAGCTGCGGCACCGAGGCGCTGATGTTTGGCAGCTTGATGATGTTTGCTGCCGGCGTCTTTGCGAGTTCACCGAGCTCGGCCAGATCGTCGGACTGGCGCTGGTCCGGCTTCAGGTTGTCCGGGAAGTTTGCAATGATGCGACCGGCGAGCGAAATGTCCCGCGTTTCCACGTTCACCCCGGCGGCTTTCGTGTAAGCCTTGACGATCGGCAGCAGCGAGTGCGTGGCCAGCATCGGCGCTTCGTCGGTGATCGTGTAGATGATGGTGGGGTCGCTCATCGGTCCGTGTTCCTTGTTGTGCTGCAAAGAGAAATCCGCATTCGACGCCTGGGATAACGACATCGGCAGCGGATTTGGTGGGCCCGCCAGGACTCGAACCTGGGACCAAGGGATTATGAGTCCCCTGCTCTAACCAACTGAGCTACAGGCCCGGCAATTCATCGGCGTGCAGGGAGACCTGATAGAAACCGGCGGCCTGGCGGCCGCACTGCTCTAACCTTGTCGCTTCGCGACCCCGCTACAGGCCCATAAATGGGTGCGGCATTCTAGCAAATTACGACATCGATCGGCGATCCCTGAATCTGCAGAAAATCCACAACCCGGATTGTGAGATCACATAAAAAAAGAGCCGTCGATGACGGCTCTTTTTTAATTGCATGAAGGGCTGATCAGTCTTCGATCAGGAAGCTTCGCAGCTG
>CALKYK010000024.1 GCA_938003715.1 uncultured Gammaproteobacteria bacterium | reverse complement strand
ACTTGCGATTGACGGAGTTTCGACCGACGTCGTCGGCATGAGGTTTGCCGGCGTCGCGGTACCCCCGGGTTCGTCGATCACCGATGCCTGGGTCCAGTTCCAGGTCAACGAAACCGACAGCGGGAGCACCAGCCTCGTCGTTCGCGGCGAAGCTTCGGACGACGCCGCCACATTCACGACCAGCGGCTACGACATATCGTCGCGCCCGGTGACCACCGCCTTCGCCAGCTGGAGTCCCCCCGCCTGGACCGTTGTCGACGAACGCGGGCCCGACCAGCGCACGCCGTCCATTGCCGGGGTGATCCAGGAAATCGTCGACCGCCCGGGCTGGGCGGACGGCAATGCGATCGTGATCATCGTGTCCGGGAGCGGCACACGCACCTCCGATGCTTACGAAGCAGATCCCGCGGGAGCCGCGACGCTGCACCTCGAGTACACACCCGGCGGCGGCGGTTCCGGCGGCGGTGGGTCCGGCGGCGGCGGTTCGGGAGGCGGAACCTGCAGCGGCACGTTCCGCGACGAGTTCAACGCGCGCTCGTTCAGCGGCAGCAACGGCTCCCTGCCCTGGCCCGATCCCTGGCAGGAAGTCGGTGAGAGCAACGGGCCGACATCCGGCGATATCGCGGTCCTGAACGATGTCGGCAACTACCAGCTGCGCACCCGCGACAACGACAACGGTGGCGAAGGCGTGCAGCGGGAAACGGACCTGAGCGAAGCCGGGTCGGCAACGCTCAGCTATCTGTATCGCCGTAACGGGCTCGACAACCCGAACGACTACACGACGGTCGACATTTCCGCTACGGGCAGCAGCGGGCCCTGGACCGAGCTCGCACGCTACCAGGGGCCCGGCAGCGACTCGAATTACCAGTCCGCGAGCCACGACATCACGGCCTACCTGTCCGCCAACACGACGGTTCGTTTCCTGACGTCGTCCGGCATGGGAAATACCGACACGGTCTGGTTCGACGATGTCCAGATCGAGTGCCTGCCGTGATGCAGGTGGCGCCGGGAAACGGCAGCGTCGCTCCAGGCGCCGCCTGTGCCGGGGAACGCCGAAAGGTCCCGCGAGACGGGAATCGGCCGCCTGGCGCCGCTCAGGCCGCCTGTGGCCGCAAGCGGCAGGCCCCCGAGGTTCCCGGACAGGTGCGTCGAATGTCACGAAAAAACCGATAGTTATTAAAGATTTAGCGCGAAATGCCGCTGTAATTTCCGAGAGCTCTCCTGACAGCTGAGGAACGGCATTGGCGCTTTCGTCGTACCTGGCCGAGGTGTGGTCGGCCACCGAATTCCGTAACCCGGCGCTTGCCGGCTATGCGGAAAACCATCTGCTGCGCGATACCCGCATCGGCGTGCAGACGATGGCCGGCCTCGCCCTTTTCATGCAGATCTGTATCACCTGCTTCGTTATTCTCGGCGATTATGGCGATGCGTACCTGAGGACGATTGCCGTATTCGGCTTTTTGTCCCTGCACGTGCTGATTTCCGCGGCGTTCGTACGCGACGTGCGGGCACTGCAGCTGCTCGGCATGGCCTTCCTGATCATCAGCGCGCTGGCGATAACTTTCCTCGCGCACCAGACCGGCGATCTCAATGCCGGCATGATCGCCGCAATCGTCATGCTGTTCGTCGCCATACCGCTCGTGCCGTGGGCACT
>CALKYK010000023.1 GCA_938003715.1 uncultured Gammaproteobacteria bacterium | reverse complement strand
TGGCGCTATCATCGTCATCGCCGACATCGAGTTCACCTCCGGCGCAGCCGGCGCCGCGGTGCGCACTTCGCGAACCGGTTTCGCATCTTCGTCGCCGGTGCTTCGGGCGACCCCGCTGCGATCGAGCGTCGAATCGACGAGATCCGCAAAGGCGGGGTGCCGAACTATTTCGGCCCGCAGCGCTTCGGCCGTGACGGTGCCAATCTCGATCTTGCCGATGCCGCGTTTGCGGGCCGGAGGCTGTCACGCAGCGATCGTTCTCATGCGCTGTCGGCGGCTCGCGCTTTCCTGTTCAACGAGATTCTCGAGGCGCGAGTTTGCGCCGGGAACTCGAACGCAGCGCTCGACGGCGAGGCGCTGAACCTGGACGGCAGCAACAGCTATTTCCTGTCCCCGCAGGACCCCGACATCGAGGCGCGGATCCGTCGCTTCGACCTGCACCCTACCGCGGCGCTGTGGGGCGCGGGCGAACCGGCCTCGACCGGTGCCGCCGGCGCATTCGACCGCGAGGCTGTGGTGCGTCACGAGACGCTGGCGCGCGGCCTCGCCGCGGCAGGCCTCCGCCAGGAACGGCGCGCAACCCGGCTGCGCGTCGCCGAACTCGAGTTCGAGACGGGTGACGACGGCGTCTGGGTGACGTTCGAGCTTCGATCCGGCGCATTCGCGACGGCGGTACTGCGGGAAATCGTCGCGCCGTAAGGGGCTGCCCGTCAGCTGCCGGGGTCGGCGCCGAACAGAGCGCGGTAACGCTCGAGCTGTTCGAGATAGCGCGGGTTGTCGGTGCCGAGCGCGTCCTCGAGGTGCACGAGCCCGGTACCAAAGGTATTCCTGGCCCGTTCGTCCAGCCCTTGTGAGTGAAGGAATGCGCCGAAATCGATCAGGTGGATGGCTGCGTCGGGTGTACCGAGGCCCTCCGTATTTTCGAGGATGCGGATCGCCTCCTCGAAATGGGCGAGGCGCTCGTCGGCGTCGAGGCTCGACGAATCGAGTCGCGCGAGACCCGCCAGCGCGCGCCCTGTATGTGCGAGTTCGACGCCCGCCTGCTCGAGGATCGCCAGCGATTCGCGGAAGCGCGCCTCGGCCGCCGCAACATTGCCCTGGCGCGCCTGGTTCTCGGCCAGCGCATTCAGCACCGGCGGTTCGTGCACGCTGCCGGAACCGACGGACGCGTGTAGCCGTGTCAGCGCTTCGTCGAGCACCGACGCCGCGGCGGCATGGTCGCCCTTCAGGGTCAGCGTCCAGCCGAGTCCGCCGAGGATGATCGCGATGTTCGGATGCTGTTCGCCCAGCCGGGCCGAGAAAATCCTGATCGATTCGCGCGCCAGCGCTTCGGACTGCTCGTACTCACCGAAGTACTGGTAGAGGTAGGCCAGGTTGGCGATGCTGTAGGCGGTTTCGATGTGCTCCGGCCCGAAGTACTTGCGCCGCAGCGTCAGTCCGCGCTCATGAACGCGCCGGCTTTCTGCGAGCCGGCCCATCTGCATGTAGGCGGCGGCAAGGTTGCCGAGAACCCGGGAATAGAGGCCCGGAAATTCGTCCTCCGTGATCGATGCGAGTGCCTCCTCGAAATGTCCGGCGGCTTCGTCGAAACGTGACATGCTGTTGTAGACGAAGCCCAGGTTGTTCAGCGCATCGGCGAATACGTACGGGTCCGGTGCCTCCAGGTCGCGCAACAGCGTGACGCTGCGCAGGCTCATGTCGATCGCATCCTGCAGCCGCCCGGCGTTCGCCAGCGTGACCGCCTGCCGGTTCAGCATCCAGGCGAGCCCCGGCGCGTCGCGGCCCCAGGCCGTCTCGTAGATACCGATCGCTTCGCCCTGTTGTGCCGCAGCCGTCGCGTAATCGCCTTTCATCAGGTGGTACATGCCGTTGGCCATCAGGCTGTCGCCGATCGCGATGTGCTGCGGCGGGTAGTGACGCTTGCGAATGTCGAGCGCTTCGTCGACCAGCGACTGCGCGCGGTCCGGCAGGCCGAGGCCCATGAATACGCGGCCGATCGCCGTCATCAGCGCGGCGCGAACTTCCGGCTGGTCGTCGAGTTCGTCGGCAATGCGTTCGGCGCCGGTCTCGAGGATCTCGCGTGCGGACACGTCAGCGCCGACGTCGGGGTTGATCGCGGTCGAGGCCCACGGGTTCGAGACCTGGAACAGGTCGACGAGAAACGACGTCGTCTCGCTCGCGATCGCCGCCTCGCGGACGGCGATGCGCTCCGCCTCCGTTGCGCGGATGAAGCCGAGCGTCGCCGCGGTTGCGCCGGCGATGATCGCGATGAGCGCAATCGACGCCGCGCCGACCATGAGCCGGTTGCGGCGCACGAAACGGCGCAGCAGATAGCCGGCGCTCGGCGGCCGCGCCAGAACCGGTTCGTGATTGAGATAGCGCCGGCATTCCATCGCCAGCGCATTGACCGTTTCGTAACGTTCGGTGCGGTCCTTCGCAATTGCCTGCATCACGACCCAGTCGAGGTCGCCTTTCAGTTCCTTTACCAGCCCGGCGGGGTCGGTACGCCGCGCACGCGCAACGTCGGTCACGGTGTCGCCCAGTTCGCTGACCCGCGTGCTCGGCTTCGGCGGATCCTTCTCGAGCAGCGCCAGTCGCATTGCCTGGTCGCCGATCGCCGCCAGGTTCAGCGGCACGATACCGACCAGGAGTTCGTACAGCACCACGCCCAGCGAATAGATGTCAGTGCGCGTATCGACGTCGATGCCCGAGGAATCCGCCTGCTCGGGGCTCATGTACTGCGGCGTCCCTACGATCTGGCCGATACGCGTCAGGAGCGTCTGCTCCGTCAGGGACGGCGTCGCGGCCTTCGCGATGCCGAAATCGATGACCTTGACCTGCGGCTTGCCGTCCACGACGCCGACCAGCAGGTTCGACGGCTTGATGTCGCGGTGGATGAGTCCCTTGTGATGCGCATGCTGCACGGCGGAGCAGACGTCGATGAACAGTCGCACGCGCTGCTCGGTGCCGAGGCGGTGATCGTCGCAGTAATCGGTGATCGGGATGCCGCGGACCCGTTCCATCGCGAAGTAGGGTCGTCCGGTCTCGGTCACGCCGCCGTCGAACACCTTGGCGATATTCGGATGATCGAGCACGGCGAGCGCCTGGCGCTCGGACTCGAAGCGGGCGATGACCTGCTTGGTGTCCATGCCGGGCTTCAGGATCTTGAGCGCGACGCGACGCCGCACAGGCTCGCTCTGTTCCGCGAGGTAGACGACCGCCATGCCGCCTTCGCCGAGGACGTCGAGTATCCGGTACGGCCCGATCCGCTCGGGCTCGTCGCCTGCGGGGCGGTCTTCGCTTTTCTGGTCCGTCACGGGCGCTTCCCCCCGGGGCCGAACTGTCGTACCGTCCCGGCCGCGGTGGCCGGGCACCGCTTCAGGATAGCACCCAGCGCGCGACGCCGTTCCCGTCACGCGAGACGGAGAAATAGTCGTGCCCCCAGCGCTCGACGCCGTACGCCAGCAGGCCGCTCACGGCCAGTCCGGCGAACTGCAGCACGTACAGCGCGACGCGCCCCGGTCCCGGCCCCGTCTCGCCGGTGCGCGTGATGCGCCCCTCGCGGAAATCGAAGATCCAGGCCAGCACGACGACGACGGGAAACGCACCCAGCGATATGGCAACCAGCGCCGTGAACACCCAGTCCGACAGCGGCAGGCGCGGGAAAATCACGTCCAGCGTCTGCAGGACGACGATCATCGCGGCCAGGTAGGCTGCAGCAGCCTGGTACACACGGCGTTTTTTCAGCTCGGCGAAAAAACGCGCCAGCGAATTGCCGGCGGCGGCGGTTTCGGGCTCCTCGTGTGGACCTTCGAGGCTCTGCAACAGCCGCGCGATGCCCGGCCGCTGCTCGGGCTTTTTCGCGAGGCAGCGCCGCAGCTGCTCCGACAGCGCGGGCGGCACGTCCTCGCGAACCTCGTGCAGGTCGAGTGGCACACGCCGCAGGTGCGGCGTCGACGCATCGGCCGGAACGTCACCACCGAACGGGCTGTGGCAGGTCAGCATTTCGTAGCCGACGACCGCGAGGCTGTATACGTCGGACGCCTCGCCGACGGGTTCGCCGCGATGCTGTTCCGGGCTCATGTAGCGCGGATCGCCGATGCGTTCGCCGATGCGCGTCAGCGTCTGCACGGTCTCGGTTCCGGACTCGACGATGCCGGCGACGCCGAAATCGGTGAGCACCGCGCGCGCACCGGCAGAC